>NZ_JBSGCR010000007.1:0-273314 GCF_053601935.1 Streptosporangium sp. NPDC004631
CTGTCCGACGCCCCGCACGCCCGGGACGGGCCGGCCCGTCCACCGCATCGAGCGGGCCCGCCGCCCCGATCCGGTCCGTCGCGGCCCCCGGTGTCCGGCGGGACAGCCCTCCGGTATCTGGTAGGACAAGTGGGTGACCCACACCGGCCCCTCATCAGACGACGACGCGTTGCTGCCGCTCGACGCCGTACGTGAGAGGCCCGCTCCCGCCCCGCCGGCCAGAGGGGTGCCGGAGCCCGCGGCCACGCTGCCGGTCGCGCGGATCGCGGTGGACATGCCGCTGCCGCACCTGGACCGGCCGTTCGACTACCTGGTGCCGGCCCCCCTGGACGCCGACGCGGTGCCGGGGGCGCGGGTCCGGGTCCGCTTCGCGGGCAAACTCGTCGGAGGCTTCCTGCTGGAACGGGTGGAGAGCAGCGAGCACGAGGGCAGGCTGACCCGGCTGGAGCGGGTCGTCTCGGCCGAGCCGGTGCTCACCCCCGAGATCGCCCGGCTGGCCCGGGCCGTGGCCGACCGCTACGCCGGGACGCTGGCCGACGTGCTCCGCCTGGCCGTCCCCCCGCGCCACGCCAGGGTGGAGGCCGAGACGCCCGGCGAGGTGCCCGGCGAGACGGGGATGTCCTCGGCCGCGGTCCCCGGTGTTCCCGCCCCTCCGGTTTCGGAGCCCGGGCCGCGGACGTCCCGGGGACGGAGTCCGGCCGAGTCCCGGCCCCCGTCCACGGTTCCGGCCCCACCCGCGCAGGTGGGGCCGTGGGCGGACTACCCGGACGGGGAGGCGTTCCTGACGGCCCTCGCCGGGGGAGGCTCGCCGAGGGCCGTGTGGACCGCGCTGCCCGGAACCGGGCCGGACGGCCCCGGATGGCCGGTCGCGATCGCGGTGGCCGTACGGGAGACGCTCCGCGGCGGCAGGGGCGCGCTCGTGGTGCTGCCCGACGGCAAGGACGTGGCCCTGGCCGACGCGGCGCTGAGCGCCGTCCTGGGGCCCGGGGCGCACGTGGCGCTCACCTCGGACCTGGGGCCCGCCGAACGCTACCGGCGGTGGCTGCGGGTGGCCAGGGGGCGGGTGCGCGTCGCCGTCGGCACCAGGGGGGCCGCGTTCGCCCCGGTCGGAGACCTGGGCCTGGCGGTGATCTGGGACGACGGGGACGACCTGCACGCCGAGCGGCTGGCGCCGTACCCGCATGCCAGGGAGGTCCTCGCGCTCCGCGCCCACCAGGGCCGCGCGGGCCTGCTCATCGGCGGATACGCCCGTACGGCGGAGGCCACCCGGCTCATCGCGACCGGCTGGGCCGGTCCCATCCTCGCGACCCGTGAGACGGTCAGGACCAGGGCGCCGAGGGTCCACCCGGCGGGCGACGACTCCGAGCTGGCCAGGGACGAGGCGGCGAGGGCGGCCCGGCTGCCCAGCCTCGCCTGGCGCACGCTGAGGACGGGGCTTGAGACCGGCCCGGTGCTGGTGCAGGTTCCCCGCCGGGGCTACCTGCCCGCGCTGGCCTGCCAGAACTGCCGGGCCCCCGCGCGGTGCGGGCACTGCGGGGGGCCGCTCGCGCTCCGGGGCGGTCACGCGGTGCCGTACTGCCGCTGGTGCGGACGGATCGCGGGGGAGTGGCGCTGCCCGGCCTGCGGTTCGGCCCGGATGCGGGCACAGGTGGTGGGCGCCCGCCGTACCGCCGAGGAACTGGGGCGGGCCTTCCCCTCGGTCCAGGTCAAAACCTCGGGCAAGGACGGGGTGCTCGCCACGGTCGGCGCCGCGCGGACCCTGGTGGTGGCCACTCCGGGGGCCGAGCCGGTGGCCGAGGGCGGCTACGCGGCGGCCGTGCTGCTGGACGGGTGGGCACTGCTCGGCCGGCCGGACCTGCGGGTCGCCGAGGAGACGCTGCGCCGGTGGATGAACGCCGCCGCGCTGCTGCGGCCCCGGGCCGAGCTGGTCGTGCTCGCCGACTCCTCGGTGCTCGCCGTGCAGGCCCTGCTGCGCTGGGATCCCGTCACCCACGCCGAACGCGAGCTGGCCGAGAGGACAGAACTGGGTTTTCCCCCCGCGGTAAGGATCGCGACGCTGACGGGCTCTCCGGGGGCGGTCAGGGAGATGCTCGGGGAGGTGGCGCTGCCCGGTGGGGCACAGGTGCTCGGGCCCGTCCCGATCGACTCGCCCAGGGACGATCAGGTGCGGGAACGCGCCATGGTGCGGGCCCCGTGGGAGGCCGGTCCGGCGCTCGCCGCGGCGTTGAAGGGGGCGGTCGGCGTGCGGTCGGCGCGCAAGGCCGCGGAGGTGGTCAGGGTGTGCATTGACCCCCTGGATGTCATTTGACGTGTTTCCCCGATTCGCGGTGCCGACAGTAAGCCGTTAATTTTCCCCTGTGTCGATCGAATGGGTGAATCGGGCTGTGGATGATCTGCGCGCGTGGGGGCGTGCGCATGGCCTGGACGTTGACGTGGATGAGGTGCGGCTGCTCTGTGACTACGCAAGCGATTATCTGAACGTGAACGAACTGGGTGATTTCACCCCGGTTACCTTCGAGGAACTGCTGCTCAACATCTATCCGCGCAAGGTCATCGCCCCGCCGGACAGCGCCTTCGAGACCGTCGCCGCCGCCCGCACCCTGGTCGACTTCCTCCTCGCGACCGAGGAGATCGGCGGCAAGATGGCGGTCCGGATGCGGACCGTCCTGGACCGGATCGAGCCCGAGATGCCGATCGCGCTCGCCGACACCTCCCGCTTCGGCATGGCCAAAAGCCTGTTCAGCGCGATGGGCGCCGACTCCCTGGAACCGGGCGCGGCGGCCGGGGCCGAGCCGGTGCCCGCTGAGTCCCCCGCCCTCTGCGAGTGCCCGGGATGCTCCCCGCTCCCCCCGGTACGGCTCGCCTCCCGCACCGAACTCGCCGAGGGGGCCCTGCGGGTGCCCCTGGTGACCGATGTGCGGCGGCTGGCCCAGTGGATGCTCGCCGGAGGCCGCAGACCCACCGTCAAGGGGCGGCTCAGGGTCCGTGACGCCGCCGAGGCGGCCGCCCAGCTCGCCGTGGCCGACCCGGCGCTCCTGTGGGACCTGGCGGTCTACACCGGCCTGGTCGAGGTCGAGGGCACCGCGGTCTTCGACGGCGACGACCCCGATCCGCTCGACACCTGGGCGGCGGTGGTGGAGTTCGCCGTGGAGAAGGAGACCGGCGGCGCGGTCACCGGAGCCCCGGCCCTCGACGAGGAGCTCTACGGCCTGTGCGACATGCTCTACCGTCTGCAGGAGCCGGTGCCGATCCCCCTGGTTCTGGAGTATCTGGGTGAGGTCGGGCTCATCGCCGAGGGGGAGGTGGACGTCGCCGAGGCCGTGCGGCGGCTGGCCTACTACGGGATCGCCGTGCCCGACGAGGAGCACCTGGCGCTCACCCCGCTGGCCGTCTGGGCCCTGCGGGAGCTCTACACCGGGCTGGGCATCGAGGCGCCGGAGGCCGCCGACCTGACGGCCGCCGACGCCTCCGAGCTCATCGACGGGCTGCTGTCCGGGATGCCCGCCGAGATGGCGGAGGCCGACATCGACGGCTGGCTGCGCGGCAGGACCGCGGCGGAGGCCGCCGCCGAGCTGCTGGGAGCCGCGTCCGGCGCCCCCTCGGTCGCCCGGGGCATCGCCGTGACGATCGTGGACCGGCTCGGCCCGGAGGCCGAGCCCGAGGTCCGGCGATACCTGGAGGAGGCCGAACTGCGTCCGCACGCCATCCACTGGCTCTCCACACGGGGTCTGGCCGCCCCCACGCTCACCCAGCGGGAGGTGCTCTGGATGAGCGTGGACATGCTCGCCCTGGCCATCTCGGCGGCCGAGGACGACCCGGAGGGGTTCGCCGAGAACATGGCGGCCTCCGGCCCTCCGGCCCACGTGATCGACGAGATGTGGCGGGTGGACCACCCCGACGTCGTTCAGGTCCTTGAGCTGCTGGGCCGCTCCCTGCAGGACCAGAACACGGCCAAGGCGGCACGCAAGGCCGCTTTCAAGGCGCGTTCCCGCGCCATCGGTTAGCCGTACACCCGTGGGGCCCGAGTGCAGTAAGTTTCACGAGTGGCAAAGAGCGGGAACACCGGAAACGTTTTCGATCTCGGCGAGCTGCGCAGGCTGGTGGGGGAGCTGGGAGCGGCCCCCGGCGAGCTCCGCGCGGCCGTGCGCGACACGGCCACCGCGGCCGGCGCGGCCGACGCCTGCGAGTGTTCGGGCTGCGGCGCCGAGGTGCTGACCTTCCCGCCGGTCGACCTGGCCTCCGACACCGAGCTGGCGGAGGCCGTCACGCGGGTTCCGCTGGTGCTGGACGCCCAGCGGCTGGCCGAGTGGACCGGCACCCGGCGGGTGACCCCCGAGGGCCTGCTGCCCGACCCCTTCCTGCCCTGCGCCGAGCTCGGGGTGCCCGGTCCGGCGCGGTTGCATCTGCTCTGGGTCGTCGCGGTCAACACCGGCATGCTCCGCATCTCCCGGGGCGTCGCGACCCCCGGTCCGCTCTCCCTCTCCGCCGGGCTGCCCCCCCGGGTGGCACTGGAGTTCTGGGACGGCGTGGTCATGGACGTCCTGGACCGCGCGGACGAGGGCCTGACCGGTTCGGCGGTGGTGGACGACCACCTCGCCGAGATGCTCGCCACGATGTACGCGGTGAGCGACGGCCTGTCGTCGGCCACCCTGGTCAAGGGCATCCTCCAGTCGCACGAGGTGGCCTGCGAGGCCCGCCGGGCCGAGATGCGGGCGCTGACCGCCGCGCTCCCCGGCGAGCTGGAGGCCGCGCTCTCGCTGCTGGGCTACTGCGGGCTCATCGAGTCGTCCGAGGCGGGCCGGCCCCGGCTGACCCCGCTCGGGGTCTGGGCGGTCCGCCAGGACCTCATCCGCGAGGGCCACGACGCGCCCACCGGGGCCGAGGTCGCCGTCTTCGCCGACCTCGACGCCGCCGAGCTGGTCGACGCGATCACGAAGCGCTCCGCCGCCCCCAGCGCCGTCACGGTCTGGCTGGAGTCGCGCCCCCCCGAGGCCGCCGCCCGGGAGCTGGTCAAGATCGCCGCATCCGGTACGGCCGGCCAGCGCGGCACGGTGGGCACGATCCTGGAGGAGCTCGGCCCCGAGGCCGAGTCCCCCCTCAGAGAGGCGCTCGCCGAGCCCGTCATGTGGCGCTACGCCGCCTCCTGGCTGCACATACGCGACCTGCCCGCCCCCCCGCTCGCGCCCGCCGACCGCACCTGGATAGCGGTCGACACGCTCGCCTCGCTGGTCCAGCTCGGCCACGCGGCCGAGGCGATGCGGGAGTTCGACGCGCTCGAACCCGGGGAGGACCTGGTCCGCCTGGTCGAGGAGATGGCGCAGGTGGACCACCCCGACACCGTCGCCGTGCTCGACCTGCTGGGCGCCCACCACGGCGACCCCGCGGTGGCCAAGGCGGCCCGCAAGGCGGCCATGAAGACCCGCTCCCGCTAGGTGCGCCGACCGTGGACGTTCACCGGGTCGCGCGTCGTGCGCCGACGCCGGCCGCACCCGGTCGACGCTCGCCGTACCGGCGGGGCGCGGGGGGTGCCGGCCCGGTGGAGGCGCGTGGCCGTCGCGGTGGACGCCGCCCCGGTGACCGGGTGCGGCCGCTCCTCCGGCGGGCGGCCCGGCGGAAGATCCGAGAGAGGTGACCAGGGCCCTTACACTGGGGGGATCCCCGAAAGCGTGAGGAGACCCCTGTTGGCCATTCAGCCGATCCGCCTCTTCGGCGATCCGGTGCTGCGCACGCCGGCGGAGCCGGTGAAGGACTTCGACAAGGAGCTGCGCAAGCTCGTCAAGGATCTCACCGACACGATGATGGACGCCCCGGGGGCCGGTCTGGCGGCGCCGCAGATCGGCGTCGGGCTGCGGGTCTTCACCTACTACGTGGACGACAGGCTCGGCCATCTGATCAACCCCAGCCTCGACCTCTCCGAGGACAGGGACGAGGAGGGGGAGGAGGGCTGCCTGTCCTTCCCCGGTCTGTCGTTTC
This sequence comes from Streptosporangium sp. NPDC004631, assembly GCF_053601935.1. Lineage (NCBI taxonomy): Bacteria > Bacillati > Actinomycetota > Actinomycetes > Streptosporangiales > Streptosporangiaceae > Streptosporangium > Streptosporangium sp. NPDC004631. The sequence goes on from NZ_JBSGCR010000007.1 coordinate 5,974, forward strand.
CCACGCCCCGGGCCGTCCGGGCGGTGGCGAAGGGCTTCACCGCGCACGGCGAGCCCGTCACCCTGGAGGGCACCGACCTCATGGCGCGCTGCTTCCAGCACGAGACCGACCACCTGGACGGCGTGCTGTTCATCGACCGGCTGGATCCCCGGCAGCGCAAGCTCGCCATGAAGGAGATCCGCGAGGCCGAGTGGAGCGGGCTGTCGGCGCCTCCGTTCAAGTTCTCTCCGCACGCCACCCACGGGAAGGCTCTGTAGGAACCTTGCGCCTGGTCTTCGCCGGAACCCCGGACACCGCCCTGCTCTCGCTGCGGGCACTGCTCGACTCGCCACGTCACGACGTCGTCGCCGTCGTCACCCGGCCCGACGCACAGTCGGGCCGGGGCCGCAAGGTCCACCCCAGTCCCGTCGCCGAACTGGCGGAGGAGGCGGGCGTGGAGGTCCTCAGGCCGCCGAAGGCGGGTGACCCCGAGTTCCTGGAGCGTCTGCGGCTGATCGACCCCGACTGCTGCCCGGTGGTCGCCTACGGCGCGCTCCTGCCCCAGGCCGCCCTGGACATCCCGCGTCACGGCTGGGTCAACCTGCACTTCTCGCTGCTGCCCGCCTGGCGCGGCGCCGCTCCCGTGCAGCACGCCGTGCTGCACGGTGACGCGATCACCGGCGCGGCCACCTTCCGGATCGTCAGGGAGCTGGACGCCGGTCCGGTCTACGGCGTGGTCACCGAGGAGATCCGGCCCGCCGACACCGGCGGGGAACTGCTCGCCCGGCTGGCCGAGTCCGGTGCCGGGCTGCTGGCGGCGACCCTGGACGGCATCGAGGACGGCACCCTGGAGGCCGTGCCCCAGCCCGTCGACGGGGTGAGCCTCGCCCCGAAGATCGGCGTGGACGACGCCAGGGTCGACTGGTCGGCGCCGGCCATGCGGGTGGACCGCCTGATCCGCGCCTGCACGCCCGCCCCGGGCGCGTGGACCGGGTTCCGCGGCCGGCGGATCAAGCTCGGCCCGGTACGGCCCGCCCCCGGCGCCGCCGCGCTCGCCCCGGGCCGGATCTCGGCCTCCAAGACCTCCGTCCTGGTCGGCACGGCCACGCACCCCGTCGAGCTGGGTGAGGTGCGGCCGCAGGGCAAGCGCCCGATGAGCGCTGAGGAGTGGGCGCGCGGCGTGCGGCTCACCGACGACGATCGGCTGGGCGAGGGGTCATGAACCGTGGAAAAGAGGCCGGGGAGCCTGTGCGGCGCGGGGGGGCGGGCCGGACCGGCGGGCGGGGGCCGCGTCCGCCCAGGCCGATCCGCGACGAGGCCCGCAACACCGCCTACGACCTGCTGCGCGCGGTGGACGAGCGGGACGCCTACGCCAACCTGCTGATGCCCGCGCTGTTGCGTGAGCGCCGCCTCTCCGGGCGGGACGCGGGCCTCGCCACCGAGCTGGCCTACGGGACCCTGCGCGGCCTGGGCACCTACGACGAGATCATCGCGGCCTGCAGCGACCGGCCCCCGGAGGACCTGGACCCGCCGCTGCTCGACGCCATCCGCCTGGGCGTGCACCAGCTGCTCAAGACCCGCGTCCCGCCGCACGCGGCCGTGGGCACGACCGTGGACCTGGTGCGGCTGCGGGTGGGCGTCGGCGCGTCGAAGTACGCCAACGCCGTGCTGCGCAAGGTCGCGTCCCGCACCCTGGAGGAGTGGGTTCCGATCGTGGCCCCCGACCCGGCCGAGGACCCGGTCGGCCACCTGGCCGTGGCGCACAGCCATCCCCGGTGGATCGTCACCGCGCTGCGCGACGCGGTGGGCGGCGACTTCGACGAGACGGCCGCTCTGCTGGCCGCCGACAACGAGCGCCCCCGCGTCACCCTCGTCGCCCGCCCCGGCCGCGCGTCGGTCGAGGAGCTCCTCGCCTCCGGTGCCGAGCCGGCCGCGTACTCCCCGTACGCGGCCTACCTGCCCGAAGGGGATCCGGGCGCCGTCCGGGCCGTGGCCGAGGGGCGTGCCGCCGTACAGGACGAGGCCAGCCAGCTCGTCACGCTGGCCCTGACCCGCGTCCCGGTGACCGGCGGCGACTCCCGCTGGCTCGACCTGTGCGCGGGGCCCGGCGGCAAGGCGGGCCTGCTCGACGCCGTCGCCGCCCGGGGAGACCTCCCCGGCGGGACCCGTCTGCTCGCCGCCGAGCTCCAGTATCACCGCGCCCGCCTGGTCCGGCAGGCCACCCGGCGGGCGGCGGTGATCACCGCCGACGGCACGGTCCCCGCCTGGCGGCCCGGGGTCTTCGACCGGGTCATGGTCGACGCTCCCTGCACCGGCCTGGGCGCGCTGCGCCGCCGGCCTGAGGCCCGCTGGCGCCGTGACCCCCGCGCCCTCCCCGACCTGGGCAGGCTCCAGCGCGACCTGCTGGCCTCGGCCCTGGAGGCCGTCCGTCCCGGGGGAGTCGTCGCCTACGTGACCTGCTCGCCCCATCTGGCCGAGACGGTGACCGTGGTCGGCGACACGCTGCGCCGCCACGACGACGTGGAGGCCCTCGACGCCCGCGCCTACCTCCCCGAGGTCGAGAACCTGGGGGAGGGGCCGTATATCCAGTTCTGGCCACATCGCCACGGCACCGACGGGATGTTCCTGGCCCTGCTGCGCCGCCGCTGAGCTCCGGGGGCGAGACCCCGGCTCGGCGTCTTCCCGGAGCTTTCGGCACGGCTGTCTCCGTGCCGTCCCGCTGGTCGGCGGGGTGGCGGCGGATGTTCCCGCGCGCCGCCCCCTCCCCGGGGACGGCGCGTGTCTCCGCCGCGCGGCGCCGGGGGCGGGCCGGCGCCGTGGGGCGGGCGCCTGATGTGAGGAGCTCAATAAATCCCATTACGGAATATCGGATATTTCTCTCACATTGAGATCTACAGATTGTCATCTAACAATGTGAGATATCTGCCGATGAGACGTGGGGGTTGGGAAAGTGTGCGGAATCTCCGGGTGGGTGGACTTCGAGCACGACCTCGGGCAGTGGCGCGACACCACACAGATCATGACCGACACGATGGCCTGCCGGGGACCCGACGAGGAGGGACTCTGGATCGCCCCGCACGCCGCGCTCGGCCACCGCAGGCTCGCCGTCATCGACGTCGAGGGCGGACGTCAGCCGATGGTCGCCGAGGAGGACGGCCGGCCGCTCGCCGTACTCGTCTACAGCGGGGAGATCTACAACTTCCGCGAGCTCCGCGGCGAACTCGCCGTGCGCGGCCACCGGTTCCGCACCCGGAGCGACACCGAGGTCCTGCTACGGGCCTACCTGCAGTGGGGGGAGGGCCTCCTTCCCCGGCTGAACGGCATGTTCGCCTTCGCGATCTGGGACGTCCGCCGCGAGGAACTGCTCCTGGCCCGCGACCGGATGGGCGTCAAGCCGCTGTACTACCATCCGACCCCGGCCGGGGTGCTGTTCGGCTCCGAGCCCAAGGCGATTCTCACCAACCCGCTCGCCCAGCCGGCCGTGGTCGACACCGACGGGCTGCGCGAGTTGCTCGGCCTCGTCAAGACGCCGGGGCACGGCGTCTACCGGGGGATGTACGAGGTCCGTCCAGGCCGGCTCGTCCGGGTCGACCGCGCCGGTCTGAGCCATCGCCGCTACTGGCGGCTCGAAGCCCGCGAGCACCCCGACGACCTCGGCACCACCGTCCGGACCGTGCGCGAGCTGCTGGACGACATCGTCGGCCGCCAGCTCGTCTCCGACGTGCCGATCTGCAGCCTGCTCTCGGGCGGCCTCGACTCCAGCGCCATCACCGCGCTCGCCATGGGCGCCCTGCGGGAGCGGGGGAACGGCGGGATCCGCTCCTTCTCCGTCGACTTCGCCGGCCACGGCGAGAACTTCACCCCCGACGCGCTGCGCGCCACCCCCGACGGGCCGTACGTCCTCGACGTCGTGCGGCACATCGACGCCGACCACACCGGCATCGTCCTGGACTCCGCCGACCTCACCGACCCGGCCGTGCGCGCCGCGGCTCTGCGCGCCCGTGACCTGCCGACCGGCCTCGGCGACATGGACACCTCGCTCTACCTGCTGTTCGAGGCGATCCGGGAGCACTCGACCGTGGCGCTGTCGGGTGAGTCGGCCGACGAGGTCTTCGGCGGCTACCGATGGTTCCACGACCCCGCGGCGGTCAACGCCGACACCTTCCCATGGCTGGCGGCGGCCGGGGTCGAGCGGTTCACCGGCCTGGGCCGGCTCCTCGGCGACGACCTGCTGCGCGAGCTCGACCTGCCGGCCTACCGCGCGGAGCGCTACCGGCAGGCCCTGGCCGAGGTGCCGAGGCTGCCGGGTGAGGGCGGCCTGCAGCGGCGCATGCGGGAGGTCGGCTACCTGCACCTCACCCGGTTCGTGCAGATGCTGCTCGATCGCAAGGACCGGATGAGCATGGCCGTCGGCCTGGAGGTCCGGGTGCCGTTCTGCGACCACCGGCTGGTGGAGTACGTCTTCAACATTCCCTGGTCGATGAAGTCCTTCGACGGGCACGAGAAGAGCGTGCTCCGCGCCGCCACGGCCGACGTCCTGCCGAGGTCGGTCGTCGAGCGCCGCAAGAGTCCCTACCCCTCCACCCAGGACCCCGCCTACGAGCGGACCCTGCGCGCGCAGGCGGCCCGGCTGTTCGACAGGGGGGACGTCGTCGTGCCGCTGGTCGACTCCGGCAAGGTGCGCGCCGTACTCGACCGCCCCGAGGGCGCCGGCCTCCCCGGAGACCGGGCGTCGCTGGACGGGCTCCTGGAGTTCGACGCCTGGCTCCAGCAGTGCGGCGTGCAGATCAAACTCTGAACCCGCCCTACGGCGGGCCGTGACGAGAGCGGCGGTGTGAGGCGGCCGGATGCCGGGGGCCGGAGCGGGCAATAGACTCGGCCGCATTATGGCCGCACAGATCTCGCCCAGCATCCTGTCCGCCGACTTCGCCCGCCTCGCAGAGGCGGCCGCGGCGGTTCCCAACGCCGACTGGCTGCACGTGGACGTCATGGACAACCATTTCGTCCCCAACCTGACGCTCGGTCTTCCGGTCGTCGAGTCGCTGCTCAAGGCGACCTCGACACCGCTCGACTGCCACCTCATGATCGAGGACCCGGACCGCTGGGCCCCCGCCTACGCCGAGGCCGGAGCGGGGGGCGTGACCATCCACGCGGAGGCGGCCAAGGCCCCGGTCAGGACGCTGCGTCAGATCCGCGCCGCCGGTGCCCGCGCCGGGCTCGCGCTGAACCCGGCCACCTCGGTCGAGCCGTACGAGGACCTGCTCGGTGAGATGGACATGCTGCTGCTGATGACCGTCGAGCCCGGTTTCGGCGGCCAGAAGTTCCTGAACGTGGTGCTGCCCAAGATCCGGCGGGCCCGCACGCTCATCGACAAGCACGGAGGCCAGGTCTGGCTGCAGGTGGACGGCGGGGTCTCGGCCGACACGATCGAGCGCTGCGCCGAGGCGGGGGCCGATGTCTTCGTGGCGGGCAACGCGGTCTACGGCACCGACGACCCGGCCCGCGCGGTGGAGGAACTGCGCGCCCTGGCCGAGAAGAGCTGAGCAGGCCGGGACCGACCCGTGCGAGACCGGACCGGTCCGGACGGGCCCGCACTGCTCCGGACCGATCCGGGGCCACCTGTATCGATCGTGATTGACCTGGAGTGATCCGTACCGACCCGGACGGCCTCGGCGGTGGTTACCGCCGAGGCCGTCGGCCGGCCGGGGGCCGTGCGGGCGGGGCAGGCCGTCCGCACGGCCCCCGGCCGGGTGGGAGCGCCGGGTGACCGTGTCCCTGGATGAACACGCCCGGACGGGCACGGTCAGGTGAACGGCGCGGGTCGGGCGGGGCCGGTCGGGCGGAGGCGGGACCGGCCGAGCGGGGTCAGCCGAGCAGGGCCGGGTCCAGCACCACGTCCTCGCCGTGTACCGTCGGCGCCTCGGGGAAGTGGCAGGCGGTCAGGTGGCCGTCCAGGTTCCCCTCCAGCTTGACCAGCGGAGGCTCCTCGGTCGCGCACTTCTCCCGCGCCTTCCAGCAGCGGGTGCGGAACCGGCAGCCGGAGGGTGGGTTGATGGGGGAGGGCACGTCCCCGGCCAGGCGGATGCGCGCGCGGGCCCCCGCGTCCACGGTGGCGTCGGGCACCGCCGACATCAGCGCGTGGGTGTAGGGGTGGCGGGGACGCTCGTACAGGGAACTCCGGTCGGCGATCTCGACGATCTTGCCGAGATACATGACCGCGACCCGCTGCGAGAAGTGCCTGACCACGGCCAGGTCGTGCGCGATGAACAGGAACGCGATGCCCATGTCGCGCTGGAGCTGCTGGAGCAGGTTGACGACCTGGGCCTGGATCGAGACGTCCAGCGCCGAGACCGGCTCGTCTGCGATGATCAGCTTGGGGTTGAGGGAGAGGGCGCGGGCCACCCCGATGCGCTGGCGCTGGCCGCCGGAGAACTCGTGCGGGAAGCGGTTGTAGTGCTCGGGGTTGAGGCCGACGATCTCCAGCAGCTCCCGGACCCGCCTGTCCCGGCCGCCCGGCGGGTTGATGCCGTTGATCTCCATCGGGCCGCCGATGATGGTGCCCACGGTATGCCGGGGGTTGAGCGACGAGTACGGGTCCTGGAAGATCATCTGGATCTCGGCCCGGATCGGCTTCAGCTCCCTGCGGCTCGCGTGGGCGATGTCGTGCCCGCGGTACCTGATGCCACCCCCGGTCGGCTCCAGCAGCCGCGCGGCCAGCCGCCCGGTGGTCGACTTGCCGCAGCCCGACTCGCCGACCAGCCCGAGGGTCTCGCCGGCGTGCACCGTCAGGTCGATGCCGTCCACCGCGTGGACCCGGCCGACCTGCCGCTTGAACAGGAAACCGCCCGTCACCGGGAAGTGCTTCTCCAGTCCGGACAGCTCCAGGAGTGTCTCGCTCACGTGTCCTCCCTCACCGGCGGCGTACGTGAGCCGTCCCGCGCGCCGGATGTCTCGCGTCGCCCGTTCACGGGCCGTCCTGCGCCGGTGGCGCGGGCGGGGCGCCGCCGTACTCGGTGGTTCACTTGTGGATCTCCCGCTTCTGGGCGAGGGTCAGGTAGCACGCGTCGCCGTGGCCGCGGTGCGGGGACAGTTCGGGCCGCTCGCCCTTGCACACCTCGGGGCCGGCCAGGTCCATGTAGTCGCACCGGGGATGGAACGGGCAGCCCGGCGGGACGTTGATCAGGCTCGGCGGGGTGCCCCGGACGGGCTTCAGCGGCACGTCCACCGGCGAGGTCAGGTGCGGCATGGAGCCCAGCAGACCCCAGGTGTAGGGGTGGCGGGGCTCGCCGAGGACCTCGGCGACGGTACCGCGCTCCACCGCGCGCCCGGCGTACATCACCAGCACATTGTGCACGGTGCTCGCCACCACGCCCAGGTCGTGCGTGATCAGGACGATGGAGGTGCCCATCTGCTCCTGGAGCTCTTTCAGCAGGTCCAGGATCTGGGCCTGCACGGTCACGTCCAGCGCGGTGGTGGGCTCGTCGGCGATCAGCAGGTCCGGGTCGCAGACCAGGGCCATCGCGATCATCGCGCGCTGCCGCATGCCGCCGGAGAACTGGTGGGGATAGTCGTCCACCCGGGTCTTCGGCTGCGGGATGCCGACCCGGGTCAGCATCTCGATCGCGCGGTTCCTGGACTCGGCGCGGCTCGCGCCGGTGTGCTTGCGGTAGACCTCGCTGATCTGCTTGCCGATGGTGTGGTACGGCGAGAGCGAGGTCAGCGGGTCCTGGAAGATCATCGCGACCTTGTTGCCGCGGAGCCGCTCCATGGTGGAGCGCGAGGCGCCGATCAGCTCCTCGCCGTCCAGGTGGATCTCTCCGCTGATCTTGGTGGTCTCGGGGTTGTGCAGGCCGAGCACGGTCAGGTTGGTCACCGACTTGCCGGAGCCCGACTCGCCCACGATGCCCAGCGTGGTGCCCTTCTCCACGTCGAAGGAGAGCCCGTCCACCGCGTGGACGACGCCGTCCTCGGTGTGGAAGTCGACGGTCAGGTCACGGACCGAGAGGAACGGGGTTGACACTTTCTTCCAGACTCCTAGCTCAGCCGCACGCGGGGGTCGATGAAGGCGTACAGGACGTCCACCACGATGTTGAACACGACGATCGCCCCGGCGGCGACGAGCACCGTCGCCATCAGCATGGGCAGATCGGAGTTGGTGACGGCCCTGATCGACAGCTGCCCGAGCCCCTGCAGGCCGAAGGTCGTCTCGGTGATGATCGCGCCGCCGATCAGCGTGCCCAGGTCCACGCCGAAGATGGTGACGATCGGGATCATGGTCCCCCGCAGGGCGAACCTCATCACGACCGAGCGGCCCGACATGCCCTTGGCCCGCGCGGTGCGGACGTAGTCCTCGCCGAGTTCCTCGACCATCGTCGAGCGGGTCATCCGGGTGTAGTTGGCGGTGAAGATGATCGCCAGTACCACCCAGGGCAGTGCCAGCCCGCTGAACCAGGCGAGCGGGTCCTCGGTGAACGGCACGTATTTGGGCTGCTGGAGGATGTGGTTCTTGTAGACGAGGAAGTACAGGGCGAGCGTGCCGACGAAGTAGATCTGCACCGAGGCGCCGATGAGGGACGACACGCTGGCGATCTTGTCCAGCGGCTTGCCCTGCCGCAGCGCCGCGATGATGCCCGTCGCCACGCCGAAGGTGAGGAAGACGGCCGCCGCGCCGATCGTGAGCGAGACGGTGAGCGGGAGCCGGTCCAGGATCGTCTCCAGCACCGGTGCCCGGTTGACGAAGGAGTAGCCCAGGCAGGGGGCCGGGCAGTGGCCCAGGCCCTCGTAGTCACGGCCGACGAAGATGCCGGACAGCCAGGCCAGGAACTGCGCGAACAGCGGCAGATCCAGTCCCAGGTTGTGCCGCGCCTGCTCCAGCAGCTCAGGCGGGCAGACCTTGCCGCAGGCGAGCCGGGCCGGGTCGGCCGGTACGGCGAAGAAGAGGAAGAACGTGACCGCGGCGATGATCACCAGGGTGACCGCGGCGCCGAGCGTGCGGCGAGTGATGAATCGAAACATTGCCTGTTTCCCGACGGTGGCTGGGAGAGCGCGCTGCGGGGGCCTCACGGCCCCCGGGGGCCGTGATCCCGCGCACACCTGTGCGCGGGATCACGGCCGTCGCTGTCTCTACGGCTTCACGAAGATGGTGTTCGGCTGGACGATCCACGACTGCGGATCGATCTCGGCGCCGCCCACCTTGGAACCGTGGAGCATGGTGGCGATCCTGTTCTCCGCGACGACCAGCGGGGTGATGGTCTCCTGGATCTTCTTGTCCAGCGCCATCCACGCGGCGTTGGCCGCCTGGATGTCGGTCATGGCGGTGATCTTGTCCATCTCCGCGGTGAGCGCCGGGTCCTTCAGGTGCGAGTAGTTCGGCGCGCCGTCGGCGACCGGGCCGAAGATGACCGGCAGCACCGTGGAACCGGAGGGCCAGTCGGCACCCCAGCCACCCCAGTAGATGTCGAACTCGTTCTTCACCGTGCCGATGGAGTCGTAGTAGGTCTTGCGGTCGAGCGGCTTGGCCACGACCTTGATGCCGGCCTTCTCCAGCGCGCTCTTGATCACGACGGTCACCCGCTCCTGGACCGGCGTCTGGTTGTAGGCGTAGACGACGGTCGGCGTCGGGGTGCTCGACTGGGCCAGCAGTTCCTTGGCCTTGGCGACGTCACCGTCGGGCTTGGTCTCCTTGCCGAACAGGTCGTAGGACTCGTAACCGACCGTGGTGTTCTCGTTGAGGATCGTGGTGGGCAGCGCGGCGGCGGCGGGGCCGCCCACGACCTGCTGGATCTGCTTGGACGGCCAGGCGTGGTTGATGGCCTGGCGGACCTTGACGTCCTTCATCCGGTCGAGGTTGAAGTAGTAGTAGTTGCCGTACGGCGAGGGGCTGTTCATCCGGCGCGACGCCAGGGAGGCGTCGCCCAGCACCTGCTGCAGCCGCTCGGGCGGGGTGGAGGAGTAGAAGGTGAACGCGCTCTGGTCGGGGCCGGTGTCCGCCAGGAGGCGGTCGGTCACCTGCAGGGGCTCCAGGCCGAACTCCAGGTGCCACTTGTCGGGGTAGGCGCCGCGGATCGGGTCGGTGGCCGGGTCCCAGTTGGGGTTGCGCTCAAGGTCGATGGTCTTGTCCACCACGTGCGACTTGATGACGTACGGCCCGCTGGAGACGGGTTCCTTGTCGTACTTCTCCTTGGTGTCCTTGGCCTTCGGCACGATGCCGTAGCCGCCCATCGCCAGGGCGTAGTTGGCGTCCGCGTGCGGCGAGGTGAACTTGTAGACGATCGTCTTGTCGTCCGGCGTCTCGATCGCGTCCAGGCGCTTGCCGCCGTAGGGACCCTTGTACGCCTTCTTGTGGTCGACCTCGGTCAGCCACTGCTGGACGTAGGTCGGTCCCTGGGTGACGAACGGCGCGAACGTCCGCTCCATGCTCCACTTGACGTCCTCGGACGTGATCGGCGTGCCGTCCTGCCACTTCACGCCGTCCTTCAGGGTGAACGTCCAGGTCTTGCCGCCGTCCGACGGGGTGCCCGTGTCGGTGGCCAGGTCGCCGACCAGCTTGTAGTCGCCCTTGGCGACCCGCTTGTAGCCCGTCAGGGAACGGGCGATCAGCAGGTTGAAGTTCGACTCGGTGTTGACGTAGATCTGCGCGGGGTCGAGGTGGGAGAAGTCGTTGCGGTCGATCATCGTGACGGTGCCGCCCTTGACGACACCCTCCGGTGGGATGGCGGGACCCTTGGAGTCGTCGGCGGTGCCGACGGTGATGGTCGCCGGCTTGTACGCCTCGACGGGCGCGGCGGAGCCGCTGGACCCGTTTCCGGTGGCGGGCGCACCCTGGTTGCCCTCGGCGCAGGCACTGGTGAGTGCGAGTGCGCCGATGGCCAGTGCGGCCACTGCTGACCGCTTTCGGACTGTCATCTCTCTCCTATCGGGTCTAACGCTTGAGCTTGGGGTCGAAGGCGTCACGGACCGAGTCTCCGAGCAGGTTGAAGGCGATCACAAAGATCAGCAGGGCGGCGCCCGGGAAGATCAGATAGGTGATGTCGTTCTGGTAGACCTCGGTGCCGCGCAGGAACATCCGCCCCCAGTCGGGGATGGGCTCGATCATTCCGACGCCGAGGAAGGACAGCGCGGCCTCGGCGGTGACCAGGGCGGGCAGCAGCAGCGTCGACTGGATCAGGATCGGCGTCCAGAGGTTGGGCAGCAGCTCCTTGAACACGATCCGGGCAGGGGAGGCGCCGGTGACCCGGGCCGCCTCGACGAACTCGCGCTCGCGCAGCGAGAGCACCTGACCTCGGAGCAGGCGGGCCAGTCCGGCCCACTGGAACAGGGTCAGCACGATCACCAGCGTCACGGCGCGCAGCCAGATGGGCGTCTCCTCGTTCGACTTGACGAAGAGGTTCTCCACCACGGGCATGAACGCGATGGTGAAGAGCACGGAGGGGAACGACAGCACCGTGTCGATCAGGCGGCCGATGAAGTAGTCCGTCTTGCCGCCGGCGTACCCGGCCACGATGCCCAGGACGATGCCGATCATCGTGGTGATGACGGTCGAGGTGACCGCGATCAGCAGGGAGGTCCTGATCCCGTAGACGAGCTGCGTGAACACGTCACGGCCCAGGCCCGGCTCGATGCCGAACCAGAACTCGGAGCTGACGCCGCCGTTGGCCCCCAGCGGGTAGCCGTAGTCGTTGAGCAGCCCCGGGGTGTCCTGGCCGTAGAGGACGTAGGGGTCCTTGCCGTACAGCCAGGAGATGACCGGGGCGAGGACCGCCACCAGGAAGAAGAAAATCACCACTATGGCGGAGACGACACCGGTCCGGTCACGGCGGAAGCGGAGCCACATCAGTTGCCCGGGTGAGCGGCCCACCGTCTCCGGTGCCTTCACCACGGGCGCCTCGCCGACGGTGGTCGCGGCTGGTGCAGGGATGGTCATCTTGCGGGAGCCCCCAACGAGGATGGCTGAGCGGTATCTGGGGGAACCATTGCAAAACAATCAGGGGCAAATCAATGGCTCGGCTGTTACTTGTTTTTTCGTTGTGCAATGTAGACCAGGTTGTGGCTGCAATTCCGTTGACCCGCATGGGGGGTCCGGTGAAAGGATGGGATTCTCCACCATCTGGTATTCACGGATTTGTGACATAGTCATGACGTGGCCATGACAGTTCACGCGGCCGTGGGCCGCGGCCCCGTGGACACGCGCGTTCCCCGGCCGGGTAGGGTGACCATCCGCTCACGGAAGAGGTGACGCATGGATCACGGGCTGTTCGGGCCGGGGTCGGTGACCTGGCGGGTGATGGGCGAGCCGATCCTGCTCGTCGGGGGCTTCCGGGCGTTGCTCATGCAGGGGCTCCACCCCCGGGCGATGCGGGGGGTCGCGCAGAACTCCGCGCTCATGGATCCGGCTGAGGCGTGGTCCCGCTTCCTTCGTACCACCGAATTCGTCCGGGTGCGCACCTACGGTACCGGCGCCGAGGTGGCCAAGGCCGGGGCGAGGGTCAGGCGGATCCACTCCCGGCTCACCGCGTTCGACCCGGACACCGGCGAGCGGTTCCGTCTCGACGAGCCCGACGCGCTGCGCTGGGTCCACGTCGGCGAGGTCGACTCCTACCTGTCGGTCGCCCGCCGGGCCGGGGTCCGCCTGACGGACGCCGAGGCCGACCGGTTCGTGGCGGAGTGGCGGCGGGCCGCCGAGGTCGTCGGCCTGCGCGCGGACGACGTGCCCGGTTCCGTCGGCGAGATGCGCGACTACATCCAGGGCTGCCGTCCGGGCCTCCGTTTTCCCCCCGAGGTGCCCCACCCACTCCGCCAGTCGTTCAACGCGCCGCTGCCGGCCTACCTCCTCCCGCTCAAACCGGTCCTCCCCATGCTCACCGTGCTGGCCTTCGCCACCCTGCCGCGCTGGGCCCGCAGGCTGTACGGCCTGCCGGCCACGCCGCTCGGCGACCTGTGGGCGACCGCCACGCTGCGGACCCTGCAGACCGGGATCGGCCTGGTCCCCGCTCAGGTCCGTTACAGCCCCGACGCCCGCCGGGCACGGCGGGTGACGGACGGGCGCGCCGCGTAACGCGACCAAGCGTTTGCTCGTTCCATATGGTGGAGGGGTATCCCATCCCATTTGCCGGACGTGGCACACTGATGGGGAGAGCAGCGTGCTCCGGGGTCGGTGAAAGTCCGAACCGGCGGTTACAGTCCGCGACCCGGTCGAATCCATCGACCGGTTGACCCGGTGGGATTCCGGGACCGACGGTTAAAGTCCGGATGGGAGGAAGCGCGCGGGCGGAGAGTGTCCATGAGGGCACCCTCCGCCGATCGGGTGTACACACCTGTAATCCCCCGGGGCCCGCCGTGGCAGGCAGCTACTGGCGAAGGGGAGTCCCGGGATGACCGGTCAGGCGCGTCCGCGCCGGGTGGTCGAGTCCACCACGCACGTCCGCGGCGTCGCCCGCGCCCGCCCATCCGCCGCGCGTGTCTGCGGTGTCACGGATCCCGGCCTTCCCCGAGCGCGTCCACGTCTTCGCCCGCCGTCACCATCCCGCCGTGTGCTCGCCCATGTGCCCGCCCGCTCGCCCGGACCCGCCTCCCGGAGTTCGAGGACGCCACCCCCACCGGCCGGGACCCGCCTCGCGACCGTCCTGCCGCACCCCGCGAAGGAGCTGTGAATGTTCACCGGAATCGTCGAGGAACTGGGCGAGATCGCCGCGATCGAGCCGCTGCGGGACGCCGCCAGGATGTCGATCCGCGGCGGGACCGTCACCGGTGACGCCGGGCACGGCGACTCGATCGCGGTCAACGGGGTCTGCCTGACCGTGGTGGAGGTCGACGGGGAGGTGTTCACCGCCGACGTGATGAAGGAGACCCTGGACCGCAGCAGCCTGGGCGCCCTGCGGCCCGGCTCCCGGGTCAACCTGGAACGCGCGGTCCGCGCCGACCAGCGCCTGGGCGGTCACATCGTGCAGGGCCACGTCGACGGGACCGGTGTGCTGCTGTCCCGGGAGCCGGACGAGCACTGGGAGGTCGTCCGGATCTCGCTCCCGGCCGAACTGAACCGCTACGTCGTTGAGAAGGGCTCGATCGCGGTGGACGGCATCAGCCTGACCGTGGTCGGCGTGGACGGCGACGGCTTCTCGGTCAGCCTCATCCCGACCACCCTGGCTCTCACCACCCTCGGCGCCAAGCAGCCGGGCGACCCGGTGAACCTTGAGGTCGACGTGATCGCCAAGCACGTGGAGAAACTCCTCGGCGCCTACGCCCCCCGGGGCGCCTCGTGAACTGGGCCCAGGCGGGGCTGGAGATCCTCGGCACCAGGGTCCTCTGGACCGACCTCGTCGGGAACGCGGCGGCCCTGGCCACCGTGCTGCTGGCCATCCGCAGGTCGATCTGGACCTGGCCGGTGCAGTTCACCGCCGCCGCGCTCCTGCTCGCCGCCTCGATCGGCGCGCACCTCACCGGCAACGCGCTCAAGCAGGTCATGTTCGGCGCCCTGGCCGTCTACGGCTGGTGGCGCTGGACGCGCGGCACCCGGAACGGCCGGGAGCTGGCCGTACGCCCGGCGACGGGCCGCGAGCGGCTCGCCCTGGCCGGGACCCTGGTCGCGGGCACGGCCGCGGTCGGCATGATCTTCTACGTCACCGGGCTCTCCTGGGGCGCGCTCGTCCCGCCGCCCAAGGGCTACCTCCTGGTCGCGGCCGACGCCTACCTCTTCGTGGGCAGCGCGGTCGCCACCTGGGCGCAGGGCCGCGCGCTGGTCGACTTCTGGCTGATCTGGGTGGCGGTGGACCTGGTCGGCGTGCCGCTGGCCTTCAGCTCGGGGCTCGTCGTCTCCGGGACCGTGTACGGCGTCTTCCTCGCCCTCGTCCTGGTCGGATTCCTCAACTGGCTCAAGGAGTACCGGTCCAGGACCGTGCTCGTCCTCAAGGAGGCTGTGTGACCACGCTGGACCCGATAGAACGGGCGATCGCCGACATTCGCGAGGGCAGACCCGTCGTGGTCGTGGACGACGAGAACCGCGAGAACGAGGGTGACATCATCTTCGCGGCGGCCAGGGCCACGCCGCAGCTGCTGGCCTTCACCATCCGGCACAGCAGCGGCGTGATCTGCGTGTCGATGACGGGTGAGGACCTCGACCGGCTCGGCCTGCCGCTGATGGTGCACGACAACAGGGAGCGCCTCCGCACCGCCTACACGATCAGCGTGGACGCCCGCGACGGGGTGACCACCGGCATCTCGGCCTCCGATCGCGCCAGAACCATCCGTACCCTGTGCGACTCGGCGACCGAGCCCTTCGAGCTGCTCCGGCCCGGCCACGTCTTCCCGCTCCGCTACCGCGAGGGCGGCGTGCTGGTCCGGCGCGGTCACACCGAGGCGGCCGTGGACCTGTCCAGACTCGCCGGGCTGCGCCCCGCGGGCGCGCTCGCCGAGGTCGTCAACGACGACGGGACCATGAAACGGCTGCCGGAGCTCCGCGAGTTCTGCGACGAGCACGACCTGGCGCTGGTCTCCATCGAGCAGCTGGTGGAGTACCGGCGGCGGAGCGAGCGGATGGTGACCCGGGTCGCCGAGACCCGCCTGCCGAACAGATACGGGACGTGGCGCGCCTACGGCTACGCCAGCGCGCTGGACGGCGGCGAGCATCTGGCCCTGGTCTACGGTGACATGGGCGACGGGGAGAACGTTCTGGTCCGGGCGCACTCCGAGTGCCTGACCGGCGACGTGCTGGGGTCCCTGCGCTGCGACTGCGGGGTGCAGCTCGACCACGCCATGGCGGAGATCGCCGCCGAGGGCCGGGGCGTGGTCGTGTATCTGCGCGGGCACGAGGGGCGCGGCATCGGACTGCTGGCCAAGCTCAAGGCGTACGGCCTGCAGGACGGCGGCAGCGACACCGTGGACGCCAACCTGGAGCTCGGGCTGCCGGTGGACGCCCGCGAGTTCTCCAACGCCGGGCAGATCCTCGCCGACCTGGGCGTGAAGTCGATCCGGCTGCTGACCAACAACCCGGCGAAGCTGCGGGGCATGGACGGTTACGGTATCAAGGTGCTCGGCCGCGAGCCGATGCCGGCGGCGATCAACCCGCACAACGAGAGATACCTGATGGCCAAGCGTGACCGTCTCGGTCACCACATCCAGGGCGGCGACATCCAGGACCGTGACACTCAGGAGGAGAAGGCATGATCGAGCGGATCGGCGGCCCCGGGGCCCTCACCCGTCCAGGGACGCGGGAAGGAGGGGGCGCGTGAGCGGCGGAGGACAACCTCGGGCGGCGGCCGTCGAGGCCGCCGGGCTGACCGTCGGCATCGTGGCCGCCCGCTGGCACGAGAAGATCACCGACCAGCTGGTGGCGCGGGCGGTGCGGGCCAGCCAGGACAGCGGCGCCACCGCGACCGTGATCCGGGTGGCCGGGTCCCTGGAGATCCCCGTCGTCCTCCAGGCCCTGGCCCGGCGGTGTGACGCGGTCGTCGCCCTGGGGGCCGTGATCCGCGGGGAGACGGCCCACTTCGACTACGTCTGCGAGTCGGTGACCTCGGGCCTGACCCGGATCTCACTCGACGAGGAGACGCCGGTGGGCAACGGCGTGCTGACCTGCGACTCCCTCGACCAGGCGTTCGACCGGTCCGGGCTGCCCGGCAGCCACGAGGACAAGGGCTACGAGGCCACCGTCGCCGCCCTGGAGACCGCGCTGCTCCTGCGTGACCTGCGGCGGGTCTGACCCCGCCCGGCCGGGATCCCGCCTCCGGTGCGGGGTAAGGGGCGGGCAGGTGGTGCGGTAAATTTCGTTCGGCGTCGTGTCGCCGGTCGCAGCCGCTGTGACCGGCGGTTCTCCCGAAGGAATGTGATCTCCAATTGAGCCCCGAGAGCGTCTCTCCGCCCCCGCTGCCCGTGGTGTGGCGGCCGAGGAAGGGCCGCGTCGTGGCGTACGGCTTCGCCGGACTGATCATGCTGGGGGCCCTGCTGATGGCGCTCCTGCTGCCAGCGCCGTTCACCCTGGCCGACAGGATCGCGATGCTCCTGCTCGGCGGGGTGATCGCCGGTGTGCTGCACCTGCTGGGCCGCTGCAGGGTCGAGGCGGACGAGCAGGGGATCACCGTGGTCAACCCGTTGCGGGTGCACCGCTACGAGTGGCCCGAGGTGCTCGCGGTCACGCTGGTCGAGAGCGAACCCTGGGCCAGGATCGACTTTGCCGACGGTGCGACGGTCGGGGCCATGGGACTGCAGGGTTCGGAGAAGGAGCGGACCGTCCGGCAGGTCCGCGAGCTCGCCGCGCTCATCCGCGAGCGCGGCGAGGCCGAGGAGACCCGCTGACCGCCGCTCGCTGAACCCGCGGGATCGCGCCCGCCGGTTCCGCCCCCTCAGGTCTCGTCGGCGAACCGCTCCGCCTTGCCCGTCCGGCCCGCGACGAGCAGGATGTCGCCCCCCTGGATGTCGGTGTCGGATGTGGCGTAGGTGAATCCGCCGCCGAGTTTCTTGATCCCGACCACGGTCACGCCGTACTTCCTGCGGATGCCCAGCTCACCCAGCGTCCTGCCCTCCGCCCACCGGGGAGCCTTGGTCTTGACCAGGGCGTAGTCGTCGTCAATCTCGACGTAGTCGAGCATCCGGCCGGTCACCAGGTGCGCGACCCGCTCTCCCATGTCGTGCTCCGGCTGCACCACGTGGTGGGCGCCCACCCGCTCCAGGATCCGGCTGTGCTGGCGGTTGATGGACTTGGCCCAGATGTCCGGCACACCGAAGTCGGCCAGGATCGAGGTGGTCAGGATGCTCGCCTCGATGTCGGTGCCGATGCCGACCACCGCCCTGCCGAACTCGGCGACGCCCAGCTGGGTGAGCGCGTCGGGGTCGGTGGAGTCGGCGCAGACCACGTGGGTGAGCTGACCGGAGAGCTGCTGCACGTTCCTGAGGTCGCTGTCCACGCCGAGCACCTCGACGTCGCGCCCCACCAGCTCCCGCGCCAGCGCGCCGCCGAACCGGCCCAGGCCGATCACCACGACCGCGTCGCCGCGGCCCTTCTTGTCAACCAACGAGAACACGCTCCTCCGGATAGCGGAACCGGCGGGTCTGGACGTGAAGTGCCAGGGCGGCGCCGAGGGTCACCGGGCCGAGCCGGCCGACGACCATCAGGGTCGTCAGGGTCAGCCGCCCGGCGGTGCCGATGTCGGGGGTGATCCCCGTCGACAGCCCGACCGTACCGAAGGCGGAGAGCACCTCGAACAGCACGCGGTCGAGTTTGAACGGGGTCGCCATCATCAGCACGAACGTACCGAGGGCGACCGACGCCACGCTGAGCAGGGCTATGGTCAGCGCCTGCCGCTGGAGCGGCTCGGGCACGCGGCGCCGGGCGGCCGTGACGTCGGGCTCGCCGCGCAGCTCGGCCAGGATCACGTAGCCGAGCAGCGCGAACGTCGTCACCTTGATGCCGCCGCCGGTACTCGCGCTGCCCGCGCCGATGAACATCAGCACGTCGCTGATCAGCCAGGTGGTCTCGTGCATCTGGGAGACGTCGACGGAGTTCATGCCGCCGCTGCGGGTCATGGCGCTGTGGAAGAAACCGGCCATCACCCGCGATCCGGGGGAGAGCCCGCCCAGGGTGGCCGGATTGTTCCACTCGGTGGCGGTGACGGCCGCGGCCCCGCCGAACAGCAGGACCGCGGTCACCCCAACGGTGATCTTGACGTGCAGGGACCAGCGCACCGGGTGGCGCCAGCTCCGCCGGAGTACGGCGTAGACCGGGAAACCGAGACCCCCGGCGATCACGGTCAGCGCGAGGGGCAGGCAGACCCACGGGTCGGTGACGAACCGCGCCGCGCCCTCCGGCCAGAGCGTGAACCCGGCGTTGGTGAACGCCGAGACCGAATGGAAGACCCCCTGGTACAGGGCGCGGCCGGGGGACTCGCCGTACCCGGTGACGAAGCGGACGGTGAGCACCGTGGCGGTCAGCGCCTCGATCGTCAACGTGACCTTGGCGACGCCCGCGAGCAGCCGGCGCACGTCGACGGCCCCCATGGTCTTGGTCTCGGCCTGGGTGTTGAGCCGGGCGCGCAGGCCGAGCCTGCCGGAGACGACCAGCGCGATGATGGAGGCGAGCGACATGATCCCGAAGCCGCCGATCTGCATCAGCACCAGGATCACCGTCTCGCCGAAGAGCGTCCAGTGCGTCGCGGTGTCCTGTACGGCGAGTCCGGTCACGCAGACCGCCGAGGTCGCGGTGAACAGCGCGGACGTCCATGACGACCGCTGGCCGGCCTCGACCGCGACGGGCAGTGACAGCAGCGCCGAACCGACGAGCACCACCGCCAGGAAGGCGGTCACGAGGACTCTCGACGGCGTGTTGATCTGCCGGACCAGGTTCTTCACGGGTCGCGAGGATACGCCTGCCCGGGGTGGAACCGTCCACCGCGCCCCTGACGGCGGAGCCGTTCTTACCGGTCCGCCGTGCCCGCCGTGCCCGCAGCCCGTGTTCGCGTCCGCTCTGTCGCCTGTGCCGTGGCCGTCGTCCGCGCGGTCCGCCCGTGCCCGCCACCCGCGCCGTCCGGCGCGCGGGTGTGCCGCCGCTCTTCGGGGACTCTCCTCCTGACCGAGTCCGCAGGCGTAGCCTGAGGTGGTGCTGAGGCGGACAATCAGGCCGGCGGACGTGGAGTCCCCGGGGCAGCTCGGAGAGCTGCTCGACCGGCAGGCCTATCTCGCGGACGAGGGGCTTGCCACCGTGGCGTTCCTGGCGCTGCGGATGGGACGCCCGCTGCTGCTCGAAGGCGCGGCGGGGGTCGGCAAGACCGAGCTGGCCAGGACGCTCGCCGCCGTGCTGGAGGCGCCGCTGATCCGGTTGCAGTGCTACGAGGGGCTCGACGGGCCCCAGGTGCTCTACGACTGGGACTTCGCCCGCCAGCTCCTGCACCTCAAGGCCGCCGAGGCGGGCGGGGTCACCGACGCGGCCCGGCTGGAGGGGGAGGTCTACGACCGGCGCTTCCTGATCGCCAGGCCGCTGCTGAAGGCGGTCGAGACCCAGCCCAGCGTGCTGCTCATCGATGAGATCGACCGGGCCGACGTGGAGTTCGAGGCGATCCTGCTGGAGGTGCTGTCGGACTTCGCGATCTCCATCCCCGAGCTCGGAACGATCCGCGCCGAGACGCCGCCGGTGGTCGTGCTGACCTCCAACCGCACCCGCGAGGTGCACGACGCGCTCAAGCGGCGCTGTCTCTACCACTGGCTGGAGCACCCCTCCTTCGACAGGGAGGTCGCCATCCTGCTACGACGCCTGCCCGCCTGCTCGGAGACCCTCGCCCAGCAGGTGGCCGGGGCCACCGGACGGCTCCGCCGGGCAGGTCTGGTCAAGCCGCCCGGGATCGCCGAGAGCCTCGACTGGACCGAGGCCCTGATGACGCTCGGTGCCCGCGAGCTGGATCCCGACCTGGCGGCTGCGACGCTGGGCGCCCTGCTCAAGCACCGGGAGGACCACGAGGCCGTGCTCGGGAACGGGTTCTTCGGTGATCCACATGGTGAGTCACGTGGCTGACATCCGCCCTCCCGGGGAAACCCCTCCGCCACCCGGTGCGGGGACGGCACGGGACCTGGTCGCCGTCATGACCGGATTCGCCAGGACACTGCGCGCCGCCGGGGTCCCCGCCGACCACGAGCGGACCCAGGGCCTGCTGCGCGCGCTGTCCCACCTGGACGCCACCAGGCCGCGCGACGTCTACTGGGCGGGCCGGTTCACCCTGTGCGCCTCCGCCGACGACCTGCCCCGTTACGACCGGGTCTTCCGGGCCTACTTCGGCGGGCTGCGAGCCGGCCGTACCCGGCGGGCCGCGATCACCGTCGTCCGGTACACCGCCGTCCCGTCCGGCGCCCCCGGCGGAGAGGGCGGCGACCGCCCGGTCCGGGCGGCGGGCGCGAGCGCCACGGAGGTGCTGCGTCACCGGGACGTGGCCAAGATGACCGGGGCGGAGCTGGCCGAGGTACGGCGGCTGCTCGCCCTGCTCAGAGTGGGGCGCGAGCGGCGCAGGTCGCGGCGGTTCGGGCCGTCCCACCGGGGGCGGCTGGACGGCGGGGCGACGATCCGCGAGACCCTGCGGCGCGGAGGGGAGACCGCCAGGCTCCGCTACCGCACCCACCGGACCAGGCCCCGCAGGGTCGTGCTGCTGGTCGACGTCAGCGGCTCCATGACCCCCTACGCCGACACCCTGCTCCGCCTCGGCCACGCGCTGGTCCGGTCCGAGCCCCGGGCCACCGAGGTGTTCAGCGCCGGCACCCGGCTCACCCGGCTCACCGCGGAACTGCGTCACCGCGACCCGTCCACCGCGATGGACGCCGCCTCCCGGGCCATCCCCGACTGGAGCGGCGGTACCCGGCTGGGCGAGGAGATCGGGAGACTGCTGGAGACGAACGACGCGGGAGGCGCGGTGGTCGTGATCGCCTCGGACGGATGGGAACGGGGCGACGTCTCACTGCTCGGCGCGCAGATGGCCAGGCTGTCCCGGACGGCGCACCGGGTGATCTGGGTCAATCCGCACAAGGGCCAGGAGGGTTACCAGCCGCTCACCGCCGGGATGCGCGCCGCCCTGCCGTACGTCGACGACTTCGTGGCCGGGCACAGTCTGGCCGCCTTCGCGGATCTGGCCGGGCTGCTGGGAGGGGCCCATGCGTGAGGTGCTGTCGCAGATCGTGCGGTGGTGGGAGTCCGGGCAGACGTTCGGCCTGGCCACCGTGGTGAACACCTTCCACAGCGCGCCCCGGCCGCCGGGCGCCTCCATGGCCGTCTTCGGCGAGGAGGCGGAGGGCAGCGTCTCGGGCGGCTGCGTCGAGGGCGCCGTCTACGAGCTGGCCCGCGAGGTGGTCGCCTCCGGCGCACCGGTCCTGCAGCGCTACGGCGTGAGCGACGACGACGCCTTCTCCGTCGGGCTGACCTGCGGCGGCATCCTGGACGTGTTCGTCGAGCCGGTGTCGCGCGAGACCTTTCCCGAGCTGGGAGATGTCGCGGGGTCGGTGCGGGGGCGCGAGCCGGTGGCGGTGGTGACCGTGCTGTCCGGGCCCGGGGCCGTCGGCGCCCGCCGGGTGATCTGGCCGGAGCGCTCCTCGGGCTCGCTGGGCGTGCCCCGGCTGGACGAGGCGGTGGACGACGACGCGCGGGGCATGCTCGCCCAGGGGAGCACCGGGATCCGCCGGTACGGCGCGCGGGGCGAGCGGCGGCTCGACGATCTGTCGGTCTTCGTGCACTCCTTCGCCCCGCCGCCCCGGATGCTGGTCTTCGGTGCCATCGACTTCGCCGCCGCGGTCGCCAGGATCGGCAAGTTCCTCGGGTATCACGTGGTCGTGTGCGACGCCCGTCCGGTCTTCGCCACCGCCAAGCGCTTCCCGGAGGCCGACGAGGTGATCGTCAAGTGGCCGCACGACTATCTGAGCTCGATCACCGTGGACGAGCGGACCGCGATCTGCGTGCTCACCCACGATCCCCGGTTCGACGTCCCGCTGCTGGAGGTGGCCCTGCGCACCCCCGCGGGCTACGTCGGCGCGATGGGCTCACGCCGCACCCATGAGGACCGCCTGGTACGGCTCGCGCGGGCGGGTCTGGACGAGGTCGAGCTGAAGCGGCTCCGCTCGCCCATAGGGCTGGACCTGGGTGCCCGGACCCCCGAGGAGACCGCGGTCTCCATCGCCGCCGAGCTGATCCAGCTCCGCTGGGGCGGCTCCGGGCAACCACTGACAGAAGGCTCCGGCCGGATCCACGGGGACGGTCCCCGTGCGTGGACGGCCGGGGAGAGGAGAAGGACTTCGTGAGATCGGCGAGTGCCGGACTGCTGTTGGCGGCCGGATCGGGTTCCCGGCTGGGAAGGCCGAAGGCGCTGGTGGAGTTCCGCGGTGAGCGGCTGGTGGACCGGGGGATCCGGATGCTCCACGACGGCGGCTGCCATCCCGTGGTGGTCGTGCTCGGAGCCGTCACCGTGCAGGTCCGCAGGGCGGTGGCGGTACGGAATCCGCGCTGGTCCTCAGGGATGGGCTCCTCGCTCCGCATCGGCCTGGACGCCCTCCCCGGCGACGTGGAGCGGGTGGTGATCGCCCTGGTGGACCAGCCGTTCATCGACCCGCAGGCCGTGGAGCGGCTGATCGGGGCCGCGCGTGACGGCGCCTCGGTCGCCGTCGCGAGCTATGGCGGGCGGCCCAGGAACCCGGTGCTCATCGCCAGGGAGCACTTCGCCGAGGTCGCGGAGCTCGCGGTCGGGGACGTCGGTGCCCGGCCCTTTCTGCGGGCCCATCCCGAGCTGATCACCGAGGTCGCCTGCGACGACGTCGGCGACCCCACCGACATCGACACCCAGGCGGACCTGTCGGCCCTGCGCGCCCGGTGAGACCGCCGTGCGCCGCAGGCCGCCCGACCCCGGCACGGGCCGGCTCACGGCCGGTCCGCGGCGCGGCCGTACGGCCTCATGAGCGGGGGGTGTTCTCCCACAGCCGCAGGGAGGCGACCGCGGCCCGGTGGTCGCTGCCCGCGGCGCGCTCCACCCCGGCGCCGGTCGCGGTGAGACCCCGGTAGAGGATGTGGTCGGGGCGGGTGACGGGGAACGACGACGGCCAGGTGAAGCCGAAGCCGGAACCGGCCTCCTGCTGGGCGTCCGACAGCGGCGGCACCAGGCCGGAGCGTTTGCGGTCGGTCGTGGCGGTGTTGAGGTCGCCGAGCAGGAGCAGGTGCCTGCTGGCGTCCCTGTCGATGATCTTGCGGACGTAGCCGAGGTTCTCGTCCCGCTGGGCGGTCTGGCCGGGGCGGGCCGAGGCCAGGTGCATGACGTAGACGGTCAGCCTGCCCTTGGGGGTCTCCACCACCGCCCGCAGGGCCCGCGCCCAGTTCAGGCCGATGTCCACCTTGTGGGCCCGCAGGATCGGGAACCGGCTCCACAGGCCGACCGTGGTCACCTGGTAGCGGTGCGGAAAGCGGCTGTCGAGCATCTTCGCCGCCGGACCGCCGTCGGTCAGCTCCTGCACCGCGACCAGGTCCCGGTCCTGGGAGACGGCCCGTACGGCCTGCGCCGAGTCCGCGTTGGCCGCGCCCACGTTGAGCGTGACGACCGACACGTCGCTCGGCCCGCCCGGTGAGGTGCGCAGCAGCGCCGGGCCGAACATGATCCCCCACGCGACCGCCGGGAGCAGCGTGGTGACGAGCACCCGCCACGAGCGGGTGAACGCCGCTCCGACCAGCAGCAACGGCACCGCGGCCCCGAGCCAGGGGAGCAGGCTCTCCAGCACCGGGGTGAACCCGCCCAGCTCAGGCAGTAACCGGTGGCCGCAGAGAACGAGGGTGAGCGCCCCCGCCATCACGATGATCGACCGCCTCAGCACATCGCCCCTCGCCCGTATCCGTCCCGCGGCTGTTCCGCGCCCGTCGTCCCCGTTCACCCGTATGCGCTCCGCGTCCGTCCCGTGCCCGTCCGCGTCCGTCCGTGCCCGTTCCACGTCGTCCCGCGCCGTCCCCACATCCGTCCGTGTCCGTCCCGCGTTCACTCCGCCCCGACGGCTCCTGTCCCGTCCCGGGATCCGTACGCTACCGGCCCGGCGTCGAGGATGCGGAGCTTGTGCTTTACCGGTGAGTCGATAGCCTTTGCCGCGAAGGTAACGGAACATCATTCGGTTCTGCGGGCGCGGGAGGACGGTCTCACGATGCGTATCGGTATGGCCCTGAACTACTCAGGAGGCTTCAAGGAGACGGTGGCCGAGCTGGCCGACTACGAGAGGGCAGGCCTCGACATCGTCTTCGTCGCCGAGGCGTACAGCTTCGACGCGGTCAGCCAGATGGGCTACATCGCGGCCAAGACGGAGCGGCTGCAGATCGCCTCGGGCATCCTGCCGATCTACTCCCGGACCCCCGCCCTGCTGGCCATGACCGCCGCGGGCATGGACTACGTCTCCGACGGCCGCTTCACCCTCGGCCTGGGCGCCTCGGGGCCGCAGGTCATCGAGGGCTTTCACGGCGTGCCGTACACCGCGCCGCTGGGCCGTACCCGCGAGGTCGTCGAGATCTGCCGGCAGGTCTGGAAACGCGAGCGACTGGCCTACCAGGGCAGGTACTACACCGTCCCGCTCCCGGCGGACCAGGGCACCGGCCTGGGCAAGTCCCTGAAGATCATCAACCGTCCGGTCCGCGACCGCATCCCCATCGTGATCGCCGCCATCGGCCCCAAGAACGTCGAGCTCTCCGCCGAACTGGCCGAGGGCTGGGAACCGATCTTCTACTTTCCGGAGAAGGCGGCCGACGTCTGGGGCGCATCCCTCGCCGCGGGCAAGGCCAGGCGCGACCCGGCCCTGGGCGAGCTGGACGTCATCGCCCAGGCCGCGCTCGCCATCGGCGACGACGTGTCGGACTGGCTGGAGCTCGGCCGCCCGATGGCCGCCCTCTACATCGGCGGCATGGGCGCCAAGGGCAGGAACTTCTACAACGACCTCGCCCGCCGCTACGGCTACGAGCGGGAGGCCGAGCGGATCCAGCACCTCTACCTCGACGGCAGGAAGGACGAGGCCGCCGCGCTGGTTCCGCGGGAACTCCTGGAGAAGATGTCCCTCATCGGCCCCGAGGGCCACGTCCGCGACCGCCTTCAGGCGATGAGGGAGTCGGGTGTCACCACCGTCAACGTCACCCCCCTCGGCCGTACCCACGAGGAACGCATCCGCCTCATCGAAAAGGTCAGAGCCCTCGCCTCCTGACTCCTCCTTCTGACCTGCCGCCTTCTGACATCCTCCGGCCGGGTCCCTCCGGTCTGGAATCGGGAGGCCCGGCCGTGAACTCGCCTGCGCTCCGGAAGGTGCGGGAACGGCGCCGGTGAGTGGGGCGGGGACGGTGCCCAACCGTTCGGGGTGAAAGGACGTGGATCTCTTTTTCATTACATGTCTGTACATGTGCTCGTTTGAGGCGCATGGACCGTTCCCAACTGCCACTCTGGTGCCGCCGTGCCACGGCTTTTTCTTTCTTCCCTGGAGTGCTCATGCGTTTGAAAACACCTCTTGCGATCCTCGCCACCGCCGTTCTCGCGGTCGGTCTGTCCAGCGTGACCACGGCGTCGGCCGCGCAGACGGCGGTCGCCGGCCAGGTGTTCTGCGTGAACAAGACCACCAAGATCGTCCGTGCGCTGAAGGCGTGCAACCCGAAGACCGAGCGCACCCTGACCATTGAGGAGGCCCAGCAGGGCATCGCCTCCCAGGGGCCGCGCGGAGAGCGCGGCCTGCAGGGCGCGCAGGGAGAGCGCGGCCTCACCGGGCAGCAGGGGCAGAAGGGCGACCCCGGCAAGAACGGTGTGGACGGAAAGCCCGGAGCGCAGGGGGAACCCGGTAAGGCCGGGGAGACCGGAGCGCGGGGCGACACCGGTCCGGCCGGTGCCAAGGGCGCCGACGGCAAGCCCGGCGCCGACGGCAAGGGTCTCGACGGGCCTTTCGTCCTCGACCTCTCGGGCATCCGCTCCCTGTGCGACTGGGACGGCAGCGTGAAGGGTTACCCGCGCCTGAAGTGCACCCTGATGCTCAAGTCCGGCACCCCGGCCCCCGGGTCTTCCTCGTCGCCGTCCTCCACTCCCACCGCCTCCACCCCGCCCCCCCAGTAGCACGAGACGGGAGCGCCCGCCTCCGGGTGGGCGCCGTCCCGTGTTCACTCCGCTGACACAATGGTCTGACGCGTGGGGCCGGAGTGAGCTCGGAGGGCCGCCCCCTGAGCACACCGACTGGCATCGGCGAGGATGGGCAACCACCGGCAACCACCGGCAACGCCCTGCGGCGTCCGCCCTGGCGGCGGGATCCGGCCCGGGAACGTTACCGGATGTCGACTATTGGAGGATTCGTGCGGGTCATAGGCTTCGATCACCTGGTGATCAATGTGCGGGACGTCGAACGCGCGCTGGAGTTCTACTGCGGATCTCTCGGTCTGGAACCGGTCCGGGTGGAGGAGTGGCGGGCGGGGAAGGTCCCGTTCCCGTCGGTGCGCGTCGGGCCGGCCACGATCATCGATCTGCTCGGCCGCCCCCGCGGGGAGTCCAATGTGGATCACATCTGCCTGGTCGTCGAACCGCTGGACTGGGAGCAGGTCGTCGACTCGGGCGTCTTCACCGTGCTGGAAGGCCCGGTCGGCCGCTTCGGCGCGCGGGGCGAGGGGCAGTCGATCTACGTGCGGGATCCGGACGGCAACACCGTCGAACTGCGCTGGTATCCGCAGGACGCCGGACAGTGAGTCCGGCCTGGCGCCTCCTCCGCCCGCGCGCCCACCGGTGTCGCAGGTCCACCGCCGCGGCGTAGCGGAACACTGCCGCGCGGAACGCGCGGCCGTTGCGGGCGGCGGCTGTCCGGCATCGCGGCCGGCGGCCGGGAAACCCTGATCCGCCCGCACGCTCGCAGGCTCCTCCGCCGCGGCGACGCCCGCGCCGGGGAGACATTCGCCGGTCCCGTGACCGAACGCCGTGGCCACGACCTGGAACAGTGGATGAGGAAGGCGACCGCCGGCGGCCGGCCCGGCCCCCTGTCCTCCGTCACCGGCCCGTACGGCGGCCAATGCGCCGTCGGCGGCGGCCTCACCGCGCGATGGAGATCCGGCATCGGATCACGACCGTCCGGGACGTCATCCGGTCTTTACGCATCTCGCGGCGCTCCGTTCATGGCATGCCGTATCGGCTGATTTTGCCAATGGTGTCCTTTCGGGGAGACATCTTTCCCCTGCGCGGCCGGATCCGTTCTCTCGCCGCCATTTCCGGCGGTGACCGGACCGGGCCGCATGCCGCGTTCTATTATTTGGCCCTGTCGTGCCGAATTTCTGATCGGCGACGGCTGTTTCCGTGAACCATTGAGGCTGGGGTGCCATAAGAAGGAGAGGAATGCCTGGTAAGTCCAGTAAGTGGAAGGGGAAGGCGCCTGTTCTTTCTCGCGGTGGCGGATCGCGTCCTCGGGGCGCGCCCGCCGAGGGGCACGAGAAACGAGCCTTGAGCTGGACGAAGTGGGGGACGATCGCCGGGATCGTCAGCACGGTAATCGCGGTGATAAGCATTGTCTTCTTTCTGGCGGACCGGTTTGCCCCTCCGGAGGCCGTGCCCCGGACTCCGGTTCCGCGGACCTCGGGGGAGGACGCGCCACCGAAGCCGGATTCGACCTGTCCCCGCGGGTCGGTCTGCCTGTGGCCCGGGTGGGAGTCCGCGGGGAAGATCTGGGTGTGGTCGCCGGGGATGGGGCAGATGATCAAGCTGCCCGGCTATCTGCGCGATCACGTCGGGTCGTTCGACGCCCAGGCCCCGGCCTGCTTCGTGGACACCGAATCCGGCGAGAAGCGGCCGGCTGCCGTGCAGGACTGGAGTGAAAGATATACCGATGTCGGCAGATTCGGCCGTATCATGGACGTCATTAAAATCGCCTGCTGACGCCCGCCGGGAAATCGTCTCCCCGGTTCGGTGGGGTACCACGCGGGTGAATCCCGATTTTTCACGGAATGTTCTGATGTGCTATTTCGGTGAATCTCTGGCCGTACGGCTCAGGCCCCAAGCCCGTCCAGACGGCCGCGATTCGCGACGCGCGGGTGGCGAGGTATCGCGTCTCCTCCTCGGAGGCCCCTTGGCCCGGGGCTCCGAGGCTCCGAGGCCGGGGTCTTTCCCCGGCGTCCGGGTCTTTCCGATTTTCTCGCCGCCAGGGGACGACACCGGCGAAAACCGTCCATAGCATGCAGGTTATGACCCTCATCCACGCTCAGCGCCGCGCCCGCCTGGCGGCCCTGCTGCCCGCTCACGGGGCGGAGGCCCTCCTGGTCAACCGGGGCGTCAACGTGCGCTATCTGACCGGCCTGGCCAGCTCCAACGCGGCCGTGCTCGTCAGGGCCGGCGCGGACGCCACGCTGGCCACCGACTCCCGCTACGCCGAGACCGCCCGGCGGGTCTGCCCCGACATCGAGGTGATCGAGGAACGCGACGTCATCGGGCACCTGGTCACGCTGGCCGACCGGGTCGCCGTCGAGGCCCACCACATGTCCGTCGCCGACTACTTCCGGCTGGGGGAGGACCTGCTCCGGGTCTCCGGGCTGGTGGAGTCGGTCCGCCGGATCAAGGACGAGGAGGAGATCGATCTCATCCGCACGGCGTGCGAGCTCACCGACCAGGCCTTCGCCGACGTGCTGCCCACACTGAGGCCCGGCGCGACGGAGCGGGAGATCGCCAGGGGGCTGGAGCGCCGGATGATCGAGCTCGGCGCGGAGAAGCCCGCCTTCGACTCGATCGTGGCGAGCGGCCCCAACGGCTCGATCCCGCACCACTCGCCCTCCGACCGGCCGCTGGAGCGCGGCGATCTGGTCACGATGGACTTCGGTGCCCTCTACGCGGGCTACCACGCGGACATGACCCGGACGGTGGCGATCGGTGAGCCCGCGCGGTGGCAGCGCGAGCTGTACGACCTGGTCCGCGTGGCGCAGCGTGCCGGTCGCCACGCCGTGCGGGCCGGCGCGTTCACCCACGAGGTCGACGCCGCGGCCCGTGATCTCATCGCGGAGGCGGGCTACGGCGAGCGCTTCGGGCACGGTCTCGGCCACGGTGTCGGGCTGGAGATCCACGAGGTGCCGTTCCTCGCTCCGGCGAAACCGGAGTCCGACCTTGAGCACGCTAGACTAGAGGATCGAGTTCCGGTCACCGTTGAGCCTGGGATCTACCTACCGGGCAGGGGCGGCGTCCGCATCGAAGACACGCTCGTGGCGCGTGATGACGGACCGGAACTTCTCACACGGACGACCAAAGAGCTGCTTGTCCTTTAAAGAGCGGCCGTACGCAGGAGAGAACTAGTGGCGACGACGAACGACCTGAAGAACGGTCTGGTGCTCAAGCTCGACGGCGGTGAGCTCTGGGCGGTCGTGGAGTTCCAGCACGTCAAGCCCGGTAAGGGTGGTGCGTTCGTCCGCACCAAGCTGAAGAACGTCATTTCGGGCAAGGTCGTCGACAAGACCTTCAACGCCGGCGTCAAGGTCGAGGTGGCCAACGTCGACAAGCGCGAGATGCAGTTCTCCTACATGGACGGCGACGAGTTCGTCTTCATGGACACCGAGACCTACGACATGCTGCACGTCTCCCGGACGGCCGTCGGCGACGCCGCCGACTATCTCCTGGAGAACATGCTCGCCACGGTGGCCGTCAACGAGGGCAACGTGCTCTACGTCGACCTTCCCGCCGCCGTCGAACTGATCATCGCCGAGACCGAGCCGGGCCTTCAGGGTGACCGCTCCACCGGCGGCACCAAGCCCGCCAAGCTGGAGACCGGCGCTGAGATCAAGGTGCCGCTGTTCATCACGACCGGCGAGAAGGTCAAGGTCGACACCCGCACCGGCGATTACCTCGGCCGCGCCTGATGTCGGCACGGGGTAAGGCTCGCAGGCGCGCGCTGGACATCCTGTTCGAGGCGGAGGCGCGCAGCCAGGACCCGCTGAGCGTCCTCGCGGAGCGGTTGGAGCGGGCCGAGCCGCCCGTCAATGAGTACACCGCGACGATCGTCGAGGGCGTGTGCCGTCACCGGGCGCGCATCGACGAGTTGATCACCACCTACGCCGAGGGCTGGACGCTGGACCGCATGCCCGCGGTCGACCGCAACCTGCTCCGCGGCGGCACCTACGAGCTGCTGTGGATGCCCGACGTCCCCGAGGGCGTCGTGATCAGCGAGTGGGTGGGCCTGGCCTCCGAGCTGTCGACCGACGAGTCGCCGCAGTTCGTCAACGGCCTCATGGCCCGTTTCAAGCAGCTCAAGCCGTCCCTGGCGCTGTAGCCGCGCTCCGTACCCGTGGGGAGGGCCGGGGTGCCGGTTCCTCCACGAGTACGTTCCGGGGGCCATATGCTGATTTTCCGCATTTTGCTCCTCGCTCCACCGCGGTCTCCACCCGTGCCGGGGAAAAACTCAACCGGGTACGGGTATGGATCGCCCCTGGGCGGCCCCGCCGACGGTCCGGCGTAGGCTGGGCTCGTCACCCCATAAGAGGAGGCGATCTGAAGTTGCGCGCCGTAGGCATCTCGCGGCCGGCAGGCACCCCTGCGGTCCGCACGGCCGTGGTCTGGGACGTCCTGAGGGCGGTGCTCGCCGACCGGGTCTCCGTGACCGGCCGAGATCGGCTCGACATCGTCGACGCCGGAGGCGGCACCGGTGGCTTCGCCGTACCGCTGGCGGCTCTCGGGCACGCCGTCACCGTTGTCGACCCCAGCCCCGACTCGCTGGCCGCGCTCGAACGCCGGGCCGCCGAGGCGGGGGTGACCGTGCGCGCCCTGCAGGGGGACGCGGCGGACCTGGGGGAGCTCCTCCCCGTCGACGGCGCCGACCTGGTGCTGTGCCACAACGTTCTGGAGTACGTGGAGGATCCGACCAGCGCGCTGACGGCCATGGCCGGTCTGCTCCGCGCGGGCGGCGCGATCAGCGTGCTGGCGGCGAACCCGCTCGCCGCCGCCCTACACCGTTCCATAGCGGGCCGGTTCGACGAGGCGTTGCAGGTTCTGGACGATCCCGAGGGCCGCTGGGGCGACCGTGACCCCACCCCCCGGCGCTTCACCCGCGAGGCCCTCTCCCGGCTCCTGGCCGCGACCGGCTTCCAGCCCGGTGAGGCCCACGGGGTGCGGATCTTCGCCGACCTGGTGCCCAGCCGCCTGGTCGACGGTGAGCCGGGGGCCGCGCGTGCGCTGGTCGCCCTGGAGCAGGCCGCCGCCGACCACCCCGTGCTCCGCGACATCGCCACCCAGTTGCACATCCTCGGTCGCCGGTGACCCCACCGCCGAACATGTGTTCTCATATAATGACCTCGTGTCGAGGAAACAGCAGGTGCCGCGCCCGGGGGTGGATCTGGGCGCCGACGACACCGGCTGCCCGATCCTCCACGTGGACATGGACGCCTTCTTCGCCGGCGTCGAGCTGCGCGAGCGCCCCGAGCTCAGGGGCGCGCCGGTCATCGTCGGCGCGCCCGGCGCGCGGGGCGTGGTGCTCAGCGCCACCTACGAGGCCCGGGGATTCGGGGTGCACTCGGCCATGCCCATGACGCGCGCCCGCAGGCTCTGCCCCCAGGCGGTGATCATCCCGCCCAGCCGTGAAAAATACTCCCGGGTCTCCCGCGGCGTCATGGAGATCTTCCGCACGTTCACCCCCGAGGTGGAGCCCGTCGCCTCCGACGAGGCGTTCCTGGACGTCGGCGGGGCGCGCAAGCGGCTCGGCCCGCCGGCCGTGATCGCCGCGATGATCCGCGAACGGGTCGCGGCCGAGCACGGGATCACCTGCTCGGTCGGGGTGGCCAACAGTAAATTCGTGGCAAAGCTCGCCTCGCGGCACTGCAAGCCGGACGGCCTGATGGTGGTGCCCGCCGACAGGGTGGTGGACTTTCTCCATCCGCTCCCGGTGGCGGCCCTGTGGGGCGTGGGGGAGCGCACGGAACGTTCCCTGAGCCGGTTCGGGATCAAGACGGTCGGCGACCTCGCCGAGGTGCCCGTCGAGACGCTCCGGCGCGAGCTCGGGCAGGCCGTCGCCGCCCACCTGGCCGCGCTGGCCGCCGGGCGCGACGAGCGCCCGGTGACCCCCCACACGCCTGACCGGAGCATCGGGGCCGAGGAGACGTTCGCCGTGGACGTCGGCGACCCGGTCCGGATCCGCCGGGAGCTGCTCCGCCTGGCGGAGCGGGTGGCGGCCCGGCTCAGACAGGGCGGCCACGCCGGCCGTACGGTCGGCGTCAAGCTCCGCCGCGCCGACTTCAGCACCATCTCCCGCTCCCGGACCCTCAGGGAGCCCACCGACGTCGCCCGGGTGCTGTACGGCACCGCCTGCGATCTTTACGCCGCCGCCGGCCTGGACGGAGTACGGCTCCGCCTGGTCGGGGTGCGGGTGGAGAACCTCCGCCCGGCCGGCGAGGTGACCAGGCAACTCGGCCTGGGAGAGCGGGAGAGCGGCTGGCGGGAGGCCGAACGGGCGATGGACCGGGCGGTCCGCAGGTTCGGTCGTGATGCGGTGGTCCCGGCGTCGCTTGTTTGCCCGCCGTTTGATGGAATAGATCTATGACACCGCCTCCGGTTTGGACTACGTTGGACGTTTTCTTTCGTCTACGTCTACAGCCTCGTATTCTGGGGATAACCGACCGCGAGGTTCGGACACCCCGTGTCGTCCGTCACCGTCTTCCCCGTCCTGGGGCTGTCCTTGGGAGGCGCCGTGCCGCTCTCTGAGCACGAGCAGCGCTTGCTCGACCAGATCGAGCAGGCCCTCTACGCCGAGGACCCGAAGTGGGCCAATACCGTACGGATCAGTGATCCGCGCAGCCACTACAAGCGTCGCCTGGTGAAGGCCTCCATCGGCTTCGTCCTGGGTGTTGTCCTGTTGATGGTCGGCGTCGTGAACTACATCCCGCTCGGCGTCGGCGGTTTCGTGGTCATGCTCGCCGCGTGTCTGTGGGGTCTGTCCAGCTGGAAGCGGATGAACGGGTTCGGTGAGGCCCCCGCGGCCGGGCCGGCCGCTCATCCGAGCAGGGTGGGCCGCCGCGGGGGGTCCCGGCCGAGTTTCATGGAGCGGATGGAGGAGCGCTGGCGCCGCAGGCACGACGAGCGTTAGCGCGGCCGGCTCCGGGGCCGCCGATCCCCCGAGACCGGCCCCGCGGCGACCTCGCCGGTGGTTCCGGGAGCAGGTCCGGCGGCCGGTGTGAGGCCGCCGGGGTGACGGTCCGGGGCTGTCCGCTGTGACGCCGTGGGCCGCCTCCTACCGGAGGCGGCCCACCCGAATCGCTGGCCTCGCCCACGTCCCCCGTGACGACCGGCCGGTTTCCGCCGCGGTCAGCCGCTCCGCCGCGCCGGCCCGCGCAGCCGGAGGTTCTCCAGCCGGTCGAAGCCGTCCAGCACCCGTCCGCCCAGGGCCCGCATCCGCCGCAGCGTGGAGGGCGGCAGCAGCACCGCGCGGATCCGCCTGCCCCGTGACACGGTGCCCGCCAGCGCCCGCCGT
The DNA here is from genome assembly GCF_053601935.1 of Streptosporangium sp. NPDC004631. Taxonomy (NCBI): domain Bacteria; kingdom Bacillati; phylum Actinomycetota; class Actinomycetes; order Streptosporangiales; family Streptosporangiaceae; genus Streptosporangium; species Streptosporangium sp. NPDC004631. Next base: position 39,859 of record NZ_JBSGCR010000007.1, read on the forward strand.
ACCCGCCTGAGGTCCTCCCGCAGCGGGCCGGCCTCGCCGGGGGTCCTGGCGAAGAGCATCCGCTCCACCGCCGTGGCGATCCTCGACATCGAGGCCGAGGTCTCCGCGTCGAACCCGTACTGCTCGGTCAGCCGCCCGGCCAGCGCCCGGGGGCTCTCGCTCGGCTGCCGGGACATGCCGTAGTCGCACAGCGCGTCGTCCAGCTCGGCCCAGGCCGCCCTCATCGCCGGCTCCCACCTGCCGGATGCGGCCTCCACGGCGCCGCCGGGGCCGGCCACCCGGGAGTAGGCCCTGCGCCGGCGGGCGAGCACCTGCCGGCGGAGCATCGCCGGGATGAGCGCGACCAGCAGCACGGCCGCCACCCCGGCGCCGATCCCGGCCGCCACCGGCATGCCCTCGTCCACCGTGATGGGGCCCCCGCCGTACTCGCGGTCGAGCATCAGGTCCCGGCGGTTGCGCGCCGCCCCGCCGGGGAGGTCCGTCTTCTCCGGGCGGGCGCTCTGGGCCGGGATCGGCTCGCCGTCGCCGGTCCTCACGGTCTGCGGCCGGCTGTAGGGCGGCACCGTCGCGCTGCCCTGGCCCGTGTTCCCGGCCGGGGTGGGCTCGAACCGCAGCCATCCGGTGCCCTCGAAGTAGAGCTCGGGCCAGGCGTGCGAGTCGTGCGTGCGGACCTGCCAGCGACCGTCGATCCTGCTGCCCCCGGTGTAGCCGATGGCGACCCGGGCGGGGATGCCCAGCACCCGTGCCATCACCGCCATCGACGCGGCGAACTGCTCGCAGTATCCGGCCCGGTTGCGGATCAGGAAGTCCGTCAGCGCCTGGTCGTCGTGCCCCTGGGCCGACAGGCTGTAGGTGAACCCGCCCTTCGCGGTGAAGAACTCCTGTAGCTGGACCGCCTGCTCGTAGTGGCCGGCGCCCCGGTCGGTCACCCGTACGGCCAGCTCGCGGACCTCCCGCGGCAGGTCCGGCGGCAGCCGCAGGTACCGCTCGCCGATCTGCGGGGGCACGGGGCCGGAGGACTTGAGCGTCTCCGCGGTGGGCCGGGGCTCGTCGCTGACGACCGTGTAGGTCAGTCCCCGCGCGGTGTCGGAGGTGGAGAACACCATGAGGGTGTCCCGGTCGGGCCGCCAGTCCCCCTCCACGTCGACCCGCGCGGGCGGGTAGGGCAGCGGCAGGAACTTCAGGTTCCCGACCTCGTCGCTCATCGTGACCCTGGTCGTCGCCCGGGCGACGGGCACGGTCCCGTTCTGGCCGGGCGGCGGGGGCAGCGGCCCCGCGGAGGTCCGGTCCTCCGGGCGGCCGTTCGGCCCGGTCATCGTCCACTGCCGGCCGTCGAAGACGTCCAGCGAGTACGTCCGCAGGTAGCGCGGGGCACCGTCGTCGGTGGTGTAGGTCAGCAGGGTGGTGTTGCTCGGCAGTGACAGCTCGCCCCGCAGGTGGACGATCGGGTTCAGGATGCTGATCGAGTTGCCGCCCCGGCCCTTGCCGCCGCCCGAGCCGAACCCGAACAGCGGGTTCGGCTCCAGGGGGGGCAGCAGCGCGGGCAGCAGAATGGCCAGCACGATCGCGGTCAGGCCGATCCGCTTGCCCGACAGCCGCAGCGAGCCCGCGTCGGAGGCGCCCGCCGGAGTGGTGAACGACGGGGAGGTCCTGCGGACCAGCACCGCCCGGCCCCAGTGGCCGAGCCGTTCCCGGCCGTCCGCCACCAGCAGTCCCAGGTAGCCCAGGGCCGCGACGATGAACGCCAGCCAGCCGACCGGTTCGGCGAGCACGGCCACCGGGACGGTGAACAGCGCCAGCAGCGGCAGCCCGGTGAGCGCGGCCCGGCGCATCCGCGAGGCCAGCAGGTCGACTGTGATCGCGATCAGCCCGATGCCGCCGCAGGCCAGCGCGGTGATGCCGGTGTCGGCCGGGACCGGGGCCGCGATTCGCGGGATGTCGGCGAAGCCGGAGGCCAGCAGCTTCGCCAGGTGGAGGACCGACGCTCTGGTGGGCACCACCCCGGCCCACGCCTTGCCGGCGGCGAACACCGCGGTCAGGTAGACCCAGACCGCGGCCAGCTGGACCAGCGGTACCAGCCAGTTGGGCAGGGTGTGGCGACTGGCCGCCATGCCCACCCCGGTCACCACCAGGATGACGCCGAGGCCCGACCAGAACCAGGTGCCCCCCTGAAAGAGAGGGTGGAGCACGACGGTCACCGCGGCCGTGGCCACACCCGCCGCGATGGGAAGTCTCATGAGCCGCCCCCGTTGAGTGCGAACCGCTCCCGCCGCGCGGCCTGCGGCCACACGCCGGCGATGGAGGCGCCCGCGGGCAGCCGTACGACGCGCCACCCCGCCCCGGAGAGCACCGCCTCCGCCGCCCGCTGCTCTCCGTCCCGGCCGGGTTCGGGCCGGTCCCAGGTGGTCAGGTCCAGCATCACGGCCACCCCGGTCATGTTGCCGTGTCTCGTCCTGGCCAGCGCCTGGGCCTGCTCCAGGTCGACCGCGCCGAGCACCGCCACGATCAGCCCGTCGCCGCCGCCCTGCCGCAGCGCGGCTATGCCGTACTCAAGGGAGCGCGCCGGGCTGCTCCGCACCACGGCGAGGGTGTCCAGCAGCGCCAGGCTCAGCCCGGTGTCGGTGAGCCGCTCGGCGCCCTGGTCGGTGACCAGACGCAGGCCGAGCCCCTCGCGTGCCAGGTGCACGCCGATGGAGGCCGCGGCCGAGACCGCGGTCTCGAACGACGAGCGGGGGCCCTCACCCCGGTGCGCGGTCCGCCGGGTGTCCAGCAGCAGCGCGCCTCGGCTCTGCCACTGCTGCTCCTCGCGCCGGACCATCAGCTCGCCGTACCTGGCGGTCGAGCGCCAGTGCACCCGCCGCAGGTCGTCGCCCTGCCGGTACTCGCGTGGCGCGACGTCGTCGTCGCCCGCGGCCGCCACACTCCTGGTACGGCTGTCGCCCCCGCCCGTCCACTCGCCGGAGAGCCGCACGTGGGGCAGCGCCACGACCTGCGGGGTCACCACGAGCGTGTCGCTGATGCTGAACGACCTGGTCAGCTCGACGAGGCCGAACGGGTCACTGATCCGCACGGTGAGCGGGCCGATGCCGAAACGGCCGCGCAGATCGGACCTGACCCGGTAGTCAATCTCCCTGGCCCCCTGAGCCTCCACCCTGTCCAGCACGAATCTGGGCCGTGCCCCGAGCGCGTGGGGAACGGTGTCCTCGATCATCAGCAGGCCGGTCGGCAGCCGGGTGACGTTCTCCAGCCGCAGCGTCACGGTGGCCTCGCCGCCCAGCTGGACCCTGGGCGGGTCCAGGCGTCGCGCGCAGCTCAGCCGGTAGCGGGTGCGGCTGACCACCATGGCGGCCAGCAGCGGCAGGGAGACGATCAGTACCGCGACCCTGAACAGGTCGTACTCCCCGAGGAGGAGGGCGCACAGCAGCGCCGCGACGCCGGACGCGAGGAAGGACCGGCCGCGGGCGGTGAGCGCCCTGAGGCCCGAGGTCACCGTACCTGTGCCTCGGGTACGGGCACCCGGTGGACCAGGTCGGCCATAACCTGCTCGGGCATCCGGCGCTGGCTCTGGGCCTCGACGCTGGGCAGCAGCCGGTGGGCGAGCACGGGGACGCACAGCTCCTGCAGGTCGTCCGGGATGACGTAGTCACGACCGCCCAGCGCGGCGTGCGCCCGGGCGGCCCGGACCAGTTGCAGGGTCGAGCGCGGGGAGGCGCCGAGCCGCAGGTCGGGGGAGTGACGGGTGGCGGTCACCAGGTCGACGGCGTACTTCTTGATCGGCTGCGAGACGTAGACCGCGCGCACGGCCTCGATCAGCGCCCGGACCTCGGCGGTGCCGGCCACCGGCTCCAGCTTGTCCAGCGGGGAGGCGGCGCCGTGCACGTCGAGCATCTCCATCTCGGCGCCGGGCGAGGGGTAGCCCATCGCGATCCGGGCGGTGAAACGGTCCCTTTGCGCCTCGGGGAGGGGATAGGTGCCCTCCATCTCGATGGGGTTCTGGGTCGCGATCACCATGAAGGGGCTGTCCAGCCGGTAGGTCGCGCCGTCGACGGTGACCTGGTGCTCCTCCATGCACTCCAGGAGCGCCGACTGCGTCTTCGGCGACGCCCGGTTGATCTCGTCGCCCACCACGATGTTGGCGAACACCGGGCCGGGCTTGAACTCGAACTCCCTGGTCTGCTGGTTGTAGGCGCTCACGCCTGTGATGTCGCTGGGCAGCAGGTCGGGGGTGAACTGGATCCGGCGGGCCGGGCAGTCGATGGCTCGGGCGAGGGCCTTGGCGAGCATGGTCTTGCCGACTCCGGGCACGTCCTCGATGAGCAGGTGGCCTTCGGCGAGGAGAACCGTCAGGGTCAGGCGTACGACGTCGCTCTTACCCTCGATCACCGACTCGATCGCCTGGCTGATCCGCTGCGCCGTGACGACCAGGTCATCGAGCCGAGGTGAGACGTCATGGGTTACTGCCACCAGGCCTCCATGAAGCTGCGGCGGTTTCTCGCCGGGGGTTCGTATTCCAGGGCCTTTACGGTCCCTTTTTCCATTGTGGGTATCGACCCTACGACGCTGCGGGTTCCCGAGCGACTCTATGTGGGCATTAAGGCTGATTCCGGGTGAACAGCCATAGTGTGCGAGCTCAGGGTGCCGTTCCGGTGGGAAAGATGTACCGATCTCGTGACAGACCGGCTCGCGGAGGGGGCGGGCCGATCGGGGAGTGGGGCCGCGGCACGTTCCACTTTCCCCCGGGCCCCGCCCATCGGTCGATTCCCAGCTTGTCCGGCTATCGCTCACCTTCTCGACACGCCCGTCCAGCAGAGGGGGCCGCCCACCCCCTCCACTCCGCTCCACCCATTCTGAGCTGGGAAAATAACCGCCAAACCGGCTGTGGAGAGCCGCGGAATCAGTTGACGGTGGGGAGAAGTGGAGTATGGTGGTGCGCAGTGGAGAGCAGGGGCCACAGAGCCACGCGCTCCGCTAGGCACGGGAGGTGAAGCCGGTGTTCCTCGGCACTCATCACCCGCGCCTCGATGACAAGGGACGGCTGTTCCTGCCGGCGAAGTACCGTGAGGAGCTGGCGGAGGGTCTGGTGATCACCAAAGGCCAGGAGCGCTGCCTCTACGTTTTTCCCGTAGAGGAGTTTCAGCGCATTACCGAGGCTCTGCGCACCGCGCCGGTGACCGCCAAGGCGGTCCGCGACTACAGCCGCGTCCTCTTCGCCAGTGCGTCCGACGAGGTCGCCGACAAGCAAGGCCGGGTCACCATCCCGCAGGCTCTGCGCGAATACGCCAGCCTGTGTCGTGACTGCGTGGTCATCGGTGCCAACACCCGGCTGGAGATCTGGGACGTGCACGCCTGGGACACCTATCTGGCCGACCAAGAGCAGGCTTTTGCCGACCTGTCGGAGGAGGTGCTGCCAGGGATTCTGTGATTCCACGGTCGACTCATCGGTGAAAACGTCGTTCGGCGAGGTCTCCACCCGCAACCACACCACAGCTGTCAGCTGATGCACCTTCCCCGGTGTCAGGTGACGGCGAATGCACGGATGCGGATGGGGACCTGGCCGGACGGCCCCCGGGGGTGGGAGCCAGTAACGACACCGGTGAGCGTCCGCCGCACAACCGCGAGCGAGGCGGCGAGAGGGGGGTTGCGCTTCATGCGCGCCGAAAACGACAAACATGATCTTCTGGCCTCGGGTGGCCACGTGCCCGTGATGCTCGGCCGCGTGCTGGAGCTTCTGGCGCCCGCGCTGTCGGGGCCCGACCCCGTCCTGGTCGACGCCAACCTGGGCCTCGGCGGCCATGCCGAGGCGCTGCTCGCGGCCCATCCCTCGCTGCACCTGATCGGGATCGACCGCGACCCCACCGCGATCGAGCGTTCCACGGTCCGGCTCGCGCCGTACGCCGACCGGATCACGCTGGTCCGGGCGGTCTCCGACGAGCTGCCCGAGGTGCTCGCCCGTGCCGGCCGCCCCCGCGTCAACGCGGCACTGTTCGATCTGGGCGTCTCCTCGCCCCAGCTGGACGAGGCCGAGCGCGGCTTCGCCTACTCCTATGACGCGCCGCTGGACATGCGGATGGACCGGGATCAGGAGCTGACGGCCGAGATCGTGGTGAACACCTACCCGGTTCCGGATTTGATCAGAATTCTCCGGGATTACGGTGAAGAGCGATTCGCTCCGCGTGTCGCACACCTAATCAGCAAGGAACGGGCCAAGGAGGCCATAACGTCGACCAAGCGGCTTGCGGAGATTGTCCGTACGGCGATCCCCGCGGCCACTCGACGGACCGGGGGCAACCCCGCCAAAAGGACTTTTCAGGCGTTGCGGATCGAGGTGAACGCGGAGTTGACGGCACTGGAACGCGCACTCCCCGCCGCGCTTGACGCACTGACACTCGGCGGGCGCGTGGTCGTGCTCGCCTACCACTCCCTTGAGGACCGGCTGACCAAGCAGGTTCTCACGGCGCGAACCAGGGAGACCGGGCCGCCAGGGCTGCCCGTTCCGCTGCCGGCTCACCAGCCGCGGTTCGCCCTCCTGACCAGGGGAGCCGAGCTTCCGAGCGAAGAAGAGGTGGCCCGCAACCCGCGGGCGGCCTCTGCCCGGTGTCGGGCGGCAGAGAGGATCCGTGAGGCAGTTGACGAGGAGTGAAGCAGAGGTCCGCCGTACCGCGCCCGGTCGCGGCGGACGGCCCGCGCGCGTCCCCCGCGCCGCTCCGCAGGGACGCAGGACCAGGCCGGTCAGGGCCACGCCCGCCGCTCCTCCTCCGGGCCGGGCGGTCACGTCGCCGGCACCGGCCGCGGCCAGGCAGTCGCGGCCGCCACGCGCTCCCTTCGTGCTGCTCGTGGTGGGCCTGCTCTGCGGTGGCCTGGTCAGCCTCCTGCTGCTGAACACCGTCCTCGCCCAGGACTCCTTCAGGGCGAACGAGCTGCGTAACGCCAACAACCAGCTCCGCCAGAAGAAGGAGGCGCTCAAGCACGACAACATGCGGCGGGAGATGCCCGCCTCGCTCTCGGAGAGCGCCCTCGTCCAGAACCAGAGGCCGGACTGGGACAAGGCGTACGTCCTCACCCCCGACCGCGTCCCCGACCCCGTAGTCCCCGACCCCGTCACCCTCGGCCGCTCCGCCGACAGCCGCTCCGCCGATGGCGACCGGACGTCCGCAGGACAGGAGCGAGTGCCGGGCACGGGCCGGTGAGGGAGACCGGCGGCCGGGGCGCCGGTCCCGGCCGGGGCGGTTCCGGAGGTGGATCCGCCGGAGGCTCCGGTCGCCGGACACCCGGCGGTCCCGGCCGTACGGCCAGGCCGGCCGGTCCGGACGCCACCGGGAAGCCGGGTGCCACCGGAAAGCCGGGCAGGGACGGCCAGGGCAGGCCCGACGGCGCGGCGGGCACCGGCACACCCGCCTCCTCCGGCGGAGCGCCCGGATCCGGCAGGCCCGGCCGTTCCGAGGGAACGGGCCGGCCGCGTCCCGAGGGGTCCCCGGGCAGGCCGCCCGGTCCGGGTAAGCCGCGCTCCGAGGGAGCCCCGGGCAAGCAGGCGGGTGCCGGCAAACCGCGTCCCGAGGGGCTCGCGGGCAGGTCGCGCCCCGACGGCAAGTCAGGTGGATCGGGTGGTTCCGCCAGACCGCGCGCGGAGAGGCCCGTGGGCAGGCCCCCCGGCGCGGGAGCGGGCAGGCCCGCGGCCGCGGGAGGCTCCGCGCGGTTCGAGGCGGGGGCCGGATCCGCGCGCGTCGAGAGCGCCGGCGGGTCCGGCAGGCCCCCGGCGGGGCCGGAGGCGGCGCGCGGGCCAAGGCGTCCTCCGAGGGCGGGGGAACCGGCCTCCGCCGGGCGGGGGCGTCCCGGCCAGGGGCGCGGAGACGAGCGGCCGGGCACCAGAGGACGGCCGGGCGGCATGCCGCCCCGGCCTCCGGTGCGCCCCCCGGCGGTGCTGCGCCTGGGCAACCCCGGCAGGCGGATCAGCGTCGGCCTGATCGGGATGACCTTCGTGCTCTCCATCTTCGCCGGACGGCTCATCCAGCTCCAGGGCCTGGACTCCAAGGTCTACGTGGCCGAGGCCGCCAAACAGCGGGTCCAGGGCGAGAAGCTGCCCGCGCGGCGCGGGTCGATCACCGACGCCGGCGGCCACGAGCTGGCGCTGACCCTGGAGGCGCGTGAGATCTTCGTCGATCCGGGGGAGGTGGAGCCCGAGCAGCGCGACCGGGTGGCCACGGCCCTGGGCGCCGATCTGGGCATCCCGAAGGAGCAGATCATGGCCAAACTCGCCGCTCCGGGCCACTATCAGCCGGTGGCGGCGGCCGTCGACCCCCCCGTCGCCCAGCGGATCATGGATCGTGACTTCAAGGGTGTCGGCAGCAAGCACCGCTACCGGCGCGACTACCCCGGCGGCGATCTGGCGGGCACCCTGCTCGGCTTCGTCGGCAGCGACGGCACGGGCCTGAGCGGGCTGGAGAGCACCTACAACAAGGTGCTCGCGGGCCGTGACGGCCAGCAGTTCATCGAGACGGGCCGCGAGGGGCAGCGCATCCCGATGACCCGCAGCACGCTGGAGACGCCGGTGGAGGGCAGGGACGTACGGCTGACCATCGAGCGCGACATCCAGTGGGCCGCCCAGAAGGCGATCACCGACCAGGTCCGGGCCACCGGGGCGCGCACCGGCAGCGCCATCGTCATGGACGTGCAGACCGGCCACCTGCTGGCCATGGCCAACGCCCCCGAACTGGACCTGAAGAACTGGCAGCGGACCCCTCAGGAGGACTGGGTCAACCGGTCGGTGACGGACGTGTTCGAGCCGGGCAGCACCAACAAGGTCATCACCGCCGCGGCCGCCCTGGAGTCGGGGGCCGTACGGCCCGAGAGCGTGTTCTCGGTCCGTGACAACATCAGGTGCGCCGACCGGGTGCTCAGGGACTCCCACCCGCACCCGCCGGAGCAGCTGACCTTCTCCGGCGTGGTCGCCACCTCCAGCAACGTCGGCACGATCCTCGCCGCGCAGAAGGTCGGCGACCAGAGGCTGTACGACATGCTCAAGCGCTTCGGCTTCGGCAGCCGGCCCGGGAGCGGCCTCCTCGGCGAGGAGGCCGGGCTCCTGCCGGACTGGCGCAAGTGGTCGGGCAGCCAGCGCTGCACGATCGCCTACGGCCAGGGCGTCTCGGTGACCGCGCTGCAGACCGCCAGTGTGTACCAGACCATCGCCAACGGCGGCACGCGTGTCACCCCGCAGGTCGTGGCCGGCACCACCGCCGACAACGACGTGTTCGTGCCGTCCCCGCCCGGCAAGCGGACCAGGGTGGTCGGCGAGCGCACGGCCAGGGAGGTGGCGGGGATGCTGGAGGCCGCGGTGAGCGCGGAGGGCACCGGTAACCTCGCCGCCATCGACGGCTACCGCGTGGCCGGCAAGACGGGCACCGCGATGCGCTACGACGCCAAGTGCCAGGGTTACTGCGGATACACTTCGACATTCGTCGGCTTCGCCCCGGCGGACAAGCCCCGCCTGGTCGTCCTGGCGGTCATCCAGGATCCCCAGAAGGGGCACTACGGTGGGGAGATCGCCGCCCCGGTTTTCAAGAAAGTGATGACGTTCGCGTTGAAGAGCAAGAAGATCCCGCCGACCGGAACCAAGCCGCCCACGGTGCGGATACGCGCCGGGGAATGATGAGGGAAGGTACGCTCTCGCCGTGCGTCCCCCGTCGTCCATGCGACCCTCAACCAGCTCACCCCGTCCGCTCTCGGGGCTGGCGAGCCTGCTCGGCGCGCCCTCCGGCACGTCGCGCGCGCCGCTGGCCGCGGTGTCCGGGGTAACCATCGACTCGCGCCAGGTCCAGCGCGGGGATCTCTACGTCGCGCTGCCCGGCGCGACGGCCCACGGCGCGGACTTCTCCGCCCAGGCGCTCGCCGCCGGCGCCACCGCCATCCTGACCGATCCGGCGGGCCGCGAGGCCGCGGTGGCGACCGGCCTGCCGGTTCTCGTCGTGCCGGACCCGCGCGACCTGCTCGGGCAGGTCTCCGCCTGGGTGTACGGCAGGCCCGCGGCGGACGTGATGGTCATCGGCGTCACCGGGACCAGTGGCAAGACCACCACCAGTTTCCTGCTGGAGGCCGGGCTGCGGGCCGCCGGGCACCGGCCCGGGCTGATCGGCGGCGTTGAGATCCACATCGGCGAGATGCGGTTCACCCCCCGGCTGACCACGCCGGAGGCCAGTGACCTGCAGGGCCTGTTCGCCCTCATGCGCGAGCAGGGCGTCACCGCCGCCGCCATGGAGGTCTCCAGCCACGCGCTGGCGCTGGGCCGCGTCGACGCGGTCTTCTACGACGTCGCGCTGTTCACCAACCTGTCCCAGGATCACCTGGACTTCCACCGGGATCTCGACGACTACTTCGCGACGAAGGTCCGCCTGTTCACCCCCGAGATGAGCCGCGTGGGCGTCGTCAACCTCGACGACGTCCACGGGCGCGAGCTCCTCGGCCTGGGCGGGATCCCGATGACCAGCTTCTCCGCGGCGGGCGCGGCGGGGGCCGACTGGCGGGCCGTGGACGTCCGGCTGGGCGCCGACGGCAGCTTCTTCCGCGTGGTCGGCCCCGGCGGGGTCGAGCAGGACGCGACGGTGGCCCTGCCCGGCCCGTTCAACGTCGCCAACGCGCTGGGCGCGATCGTCGCCCTGGTGGAGGCCGGGGTGCCGCTGCCCACGGCGGCGGCGGGTGTCGGCGCGACGGCCGGGGTGCCCGGCCGGATGGAGCGCGTGCCCGGCTGCGAGGGCTTCCAGGCCGTCGTCGACTACTCCCACAAACCGGGCGCGGTGGAGTCGGTGCTGACCTCGCTGCGCGAGGTCACCACCGGCAGGCTGACCGTGGTGCTGGGCTGCGGCGGCGACCGTGACCGGGGTAAACGCCCGATGATGGGGGAGGCCGCCGCCCGGCTGGCGGATGTGGCCATTCTCACCAGTGACAACCCCCGCTCGGAGGATTCGCTCCGGATCCTGGCCGAGATGATGGACGGAGTCCTCCGCGTGCCCCAGGACGAGCGCGCACATGTGATCATTGAGCCCGACCGCGCCGAGGCCATCGACCTGGCGATCGGCCGGGCGGGCCTCGGCGACGTCGTCGTCGTGGCGGGCAAGGGACACGAGCAGGGTCAGTACGTCGGAGACCGGGTGCTCCCGTTCGACGACAGGCAGGTCGTGGCCGACGCGATCGTCAGACGGCGGAACCGGATCGGGCGCCGAAGTACGTATGGAGAGTAGGGAAGACGCATCATGATCCCGTTGCCACTGGCCAGGATCGCCGAGATCACCTCGGGTGCCCTCGCCGGTATGGCCGATCCCCGTGCGGTGGTGCGCGGTCCGGTCGTCGTCGACTCCCGTGCCGTCGAGCCGGGATCGCTGTTCGTGGCCGTCAAGGGGGACCGGACCGACGGGCATCACTTCGCCGCCCAGGCCGTCGCCGACGGTGCCGTCGCCGTGCTGGCCTCCAGGCCCGTCGACGTCCCCGCGGTCATCGTCGCCGACCCCCTGGCGGCCCTCGCCGCCCTGGCCACCGCCGTCTGCGCCGGCCTGCCGGCGGCCACGGTCATCGGCGTGACCGGTTCGGCGGGCAAGACCACGACCAAGGACCTGCTCGCCCGGCTCACCGCCAGGATCGGTCCGACGGTGGCCCCGGTGGAATCGTTCAACAACGAGATCGGCCACCCGCTCACCGTGCTGAGAGCCGACGAGAGCACCCGCTACCTGGTGCTCGAACTCAGTGCCAGGGGTGTGGGCCACATCGCCGACCTCGCCCGCATCGCGCCGCCGCGGATCGGCGTGGTCCTCAACGTCGGCACCGCCCACCTGGGGGTCTTCGGCGGCAAGGAGGTGACCGCCCGGGCCAAGGGTGAGCTGGTCGAGGCGCTGCCCGCCGACGGCGTGGCCGTGCTGAACGCCGACGACCCGCTGGTGGTCGCGATGGCCGGGCGCACCGCCGCCCGTGTCACCTGGTACGGCAGGGGGGCGGCCGCCGCGGTCCGCGCCGAGGGCGTGACCCTCGACGGGCGTGGCCGCGCCTCCTTCACGCTGCGCACCCCGTCCGGCGCCGCCCCGGTCAGGCTCCGGCTCTACGGCGAGCACGCCGTGGAGAACGCCCTGGCCGCCGCGGCGGCCGGCTACGAGCTGGGGCTGCCGGTCACCACCATCGCCGAGGAGCTGTCGGAGGCCGAGCCGCGCAGCCGCTGGCGGATGGAGGTCACCGACAGGCCGGACGGCGTCACCGTGATCAATGACGCCTACAACGCCAACCCCGACTCCATGCGCGCCGCCTTCGGCGCCCTCGCCGCGCTCGCGGGGGGCCGTCGCCGGTTCGCGGTCGTCGCCGCCCTGCGGGAGCTGGGCGAGGAGAGCGCGGCCCTGAACGAGGGGGTGGGCCGTCTGGCCGCCGGAGCGGGTCTCGAAGCCCTGTTCGTCGTCGGTCCCGACGCCGCCCCGATCCTGACCGGCGCCGGTGCGGGCGGTGCGGGCCGTACTCCGCGAGCCGGGGGCGGACCGGCCGGGGACGGCGCGCCACCCGGCGCAGGGGTCGTGCACGTCGCCGACGTCGCCGAGGCGGTCGCCGAGCTGTCGGCGCTCCTGGCCCCCGGCGACGTGGTGCTGGTCAAGGGACCGCGCGCCGCCGGGCTGGAGCGCGTGGCCGCGGCGCTGCTCGGGGGTGACCGCCGATGAGGGAGATCCTCATCGCCGCCGCGGTCGGGCTGCTGCTGTCCATGTTCGGCACCCCGCTGGCGATCCGGCTGTTCTCGCGGCGCGGCTACGGTCAGAGCATCCGGGAGGAGGGGCCGTCGGGGCACCACGACAAGCGCGGCACCCCCACCATGGGCGGCACCGTGATCGTGATCGCGGCGCTCGCCGGGTTCGCCTGCGCCCACCTGGCCACCTTCACCCCGCCCACCGCCTCCGCCGTCCTTGTGCTTTTCCTGATGACGGGGCTGGGCGCGGTCGGCTTCCTCGACGACTTCATCAAGATCTACAAGCAGCGCAGCCTCGGCCTGCGCAGCGGTGCCAAGGCGCTGGGCCAGCTCATCGTCGGCGCGGTCTTCGCCGTCCTGGTCACCCGCTTCCCGAACGCCTACCTGATCACCCCGGCCGAGACCCGGCTGTCGTTCCTGCGGGACTTCGGGCCGTCCATCGGCATCGTCGGGTTCACGATCTGGGTGCTCATCATGATCGTCGGCTTCTCCAACGCGGTGAACCTCACCGACGGGCTGGACGGCCTGGCCAGCGGCGCCACCGGCGTGGTGCTGGCCTCCTACGTGCTGATCGGCAACTGGCAGCTCCGCAACAGCTGCACCGCCCAGCTCGGCCCCAACTGCTACTGGGTCCGCGACCCGCTGGACCTGGCGGTGGTCGCCGCGGCCGTGCTCGGCGCGCTGGCCGGCTTCCTGTGGTGGAACGCCCCCCCCGCCAAGATCTTCATGGGCGACACCGGCTCGCTGGCCCTGGGCGGCGTCCTCGCCGGCCTGGCCATCACCACCCGCACCCAGCTCCTGCTGATCATCCTGGCCGGGGTCTGCGTGGTCATCACGCTCTCGGTGATCATCCAGGTGGGCTTCTTCAAGATGACCGGCAAACGGGTCTTCAGGATGGCCCCGCTCCAGCACCACTTCGAGCTGTCGGGCTGGGCCGAGACGACCATCGTGGTCCGTTTCTGGCTCATCGCCGGCCTCTGCGCCGCCGCCGGTCTCGGGCTCTTCTACGTCGAATGGATGCCGAAGCAGTGACAGCGCCCGCCGGTCCCCGCGCGCTCCGGGGCGACCGGACGATCTGCGTCGCCGGTCTCGGGGTCTCGGGGACGGCCGCCGCCCGCGTCCTGGCCGCCCGGGGCGAGAAGGTGGTCGTCCTGGAGAACGGGGACGGCGAACGGGCCAGGGAGGGGGCCGCGGCCCTGGCCGGGCTCGGCGTCGAGGTCCGCCTCGGCGAGTTCGCCGGGCCGCCCGAGGACACCTGCCTCATCGTCACCACCGGCTGGCCGCCGCACCACCCGCTGCTCGCCGCCGCGGCCGCCTCCGGGCTGGAGGTCATCAGCGAGGTCGAGCTGGCCTGGCGGCTCCGCCCGGCGGGCGCGGCACCGTGGCTGGCGCTGACCGGCACCAACGGCAAGACCACCGCGGTGCGGATGCTCACCTCGATGCTGAAGGCCGCGGGGCACCGGGCGCTCGCGGTCGGCAACGTCGGCACGCCCGTCGTGGAGGCCGTCACCGGTCCCTGGGACGTGCTGGCCGTGGAACTGTCCAGTTTCCAGCTGCACCGCTCGCCCAGCCTGGCCCCGCTCGCGGCGGCCGTGCTCAACGTCGCCCCCGACCACCTCGACTGGCACGGCTCCATGGAGGAGTACGCCCGGGCCAAGGGAGAGGTCTTCTCCCGCGCCGGGACGGTCGTCCACAACGCCGACGACGAGTGGTCCACCCGTCTGGCCGGGCCGTACGGCGAGGCCGGGCGCGGGGTCGGCTTCACCCTCGGGGTGCCCGGTCTCGGGCAGATCGGTGTCGTCGAGGACCTGCTGGTGGACCGTGCCTTCGTGGCCGACCCGGTGGGCGGCGCCGAGGAGCTCGCCTCGTTCGCCGACATCCGGCCGTTCGCGCCGCACAACGTGGCCAACGCGCTCGCCGCCGCGGCCCTGGCGAGATCATACGGGGTGCCCGCGGCTGCCGTGCGGCGGGGCCTGCTGGACTTCGTCCCCGACCCCCACAGGATCGCGCACGTCGCCCGCGTCGGCGAGGTCGACTACGTGGACGACTCCAAGGCCACCAACCCGCACGCCGCCGCCGCGTCGCTCGCCGCCTACCCGTCGATCGTCTGGGTCGCCGGAGGCCAGCTCAAGGGCGCCGACGTGGACGACCTGGTACGGCAGGCGGCCCCGAGGCTGCGCGGCGCGGTGCTCCTGGGCGCCGACCGCGAGCGAATTCACCGGGCTCTGGCGCGACACGCCGAGAATGTTCCGGTGGTTGAGGTGCCGGGGCAAGACACTGGGGTCATGGACCGTGTCGTCACCGAAGCCGCGAGGCTCGCAGCCCCCGGGGACACCGTGCTGCTGGCTCCGGCCGGAGCCTCCCTGGACATGTTCACCGGCTACCCGGCGCGGGGGGAGGCGTTCACGCGGGCCGTACACGATCTCGCGGCCCGGCACGACGGCGGGCCGGAGTGAGCGCCACGGTGCCCGAGGGCACCAAGCGCGGGCACGCGGGGACCCGGCGCGGGCGGGGCGGGGAGCGTGAGGAGGCCGAACGCGGGCGGAGCGGGTCACCCGGGGACGCCAAGCGCGCTCCCACGGGGGCGCGCGATCAGCTCGCCGCCTTCCGCGAGCTGCTCAACCGGCCGCTGACCTCCTATTATCTGATCCTCGGCTGCAGCGCGCTGCTGCTCGCCCTCGGCCTGATGATGGTGCTCTCCGCCTCCAGCATCGAGGCGTTGCAGGAGAAGGGGAACCCGTTCTACTGGTTCTTCAAGCAGTCGGTCTCGGTCGCGCTCGGCATCCCGGTCATGTGGATCTGCTCGCTGCTGCCCCAGCGCTTCTTCCAGCTCGCCGGATACCCGCTGCTGGTGGTGTCGATCATCGGCCTGGTCATGGTGCTGTTCATCGGCACCTCCCAGCTCGGCGCCCAGCGCTGGATCGACCTGGGCCCCATCTACCTGCAGCCCTCCGAGCCCGCCAAACTGGGCCTGATGCTCTGGGGCGCGGACCTGCTGGCCCGCAAGGCGCGCGGCGGGATGATCGAATGGCGTAATCTGTTCATCCCGCTGATGCCGGGCACCGTGATCCTGGCCATCATGGTCCTGCTGGGGCGCGACCTCGGCACCACGCTGGTGCTTATGATGATCTTCCTGTCGCTGCTCTGGGTGGTGGGGGCGCCGCTCCGGCTGTTCGGCGGGATCCTCGCTGTGGCGGTGCTCGCGACCGTTGTCATGATCAGTACCGAGGGATACCGCTCGGACCGCATCGCGGGCTGGCTGGATCCGTGGGGCAACGCCCAGACCACGGGTTACCAGGCGGTGCAGGGACAGATCGCCATGGGCAGCGGCGGCTGGTTCGGGCTCGGCCTGGGGTCCAGCAGGCAGAAGTGGAGCTGGCTTCCGCACGCCGAGAGCGACTTCATCTTCTCCATTCTCGGCGAGGAGCTCGGCCTGATGGGCACCCTCGTCGTGGTGGCCCTGTTCGGCCTGCTCGGCTACGCCGGGCTGCGGGTCGCCACCCGGGTCAAGGACCCGTTCGTCCGGCTGGCCTCGGCGTCGACGGTCGCCTGGATCGCCGGTCAGGCGATCGTGAATATCGGCGCGGTCATCGGCGTGCTGCCCATCACCGGCATTCCGCTGCCACTGGTCTCCTACGGTGGATCGGCGCTGCTGCCCACCCTGGCGGCGCTCGGCATGCTGCTCTCCTTCGCCAGACACGAGCCTGGAGCGCGACAGGCTCTCGCGGCTCGTGGCCCCGGACCGGTGGCGCGGGGCCTAAGCTGGCTTGGCCTGGGTGGGCCGGCACGGAAACGACGGCCGGTCCGCGGAAGACGATAAGTGAAAGGACCGACATGAGGGTGGTCCTCGCCGGCGGCGGGACAGCCGGTCACATCGAACCGGCGCTGGCTCTGGCCGACGCGCTGCGCCAACTCGACCCGAACATCGGGATCACCTGTCTCGGCACCGAGCGCGGTCTGGAGACCCGGTTGGTGCCCGACCGGGGCTACGAGCTTCAGCTCGTGCCCGCGGTGCCGCTGCCCCGGTCCATCACGCCCCAGCTGCTGACCGTGCCCGGACGCCTGGCCGGGGCCATCAACGCGGCCTCGGCCGTCATGGACCGTGTCCAAGCCGACGTCCTGGTCGGCTTCGGCGGTTACGTGGCGACCCCCGCCTACCTGGGGGCGCGGCGGCGGGGTGTGCCGATCGTGGTGCACGAGGCCAACCCGCGGCCCGGCCTGGCCAACCGGCTGGGCGCGCGGCTCACCGAGCACGTGTTCACCGGACACCGGAACACGCCGCTGGCCCGCGCCCAGTACGTGGGGATCCCGCTCCGCCGCGAGATCGTGGCCCTGGACCGGCTCTCCATGGGGGACAAGGCGCGCTCCTGGTTCGGCCTGGAGGCCGACCTGCCCACGCTGCTGGTCACCGGGGGCTCCCAGGGGGCCCGGTCGCTCAACCGGGCGGCCCTGGCCGCGGCCCCCGCGCTGCGCCGGGCCGGGGTGCAGGTGCTGCACGTCATCGGCCCGAAGAACACCCTGGAGGAGGAGCCTCCGCCGGGCGACCCGCAGTACGTCGCCCTGCAGTACGTCGACCGGATGGACCTGGCCTACGCCGCCGCCGACTTCGCCCTGTGCCGCAGCGGCGCCATGACCTGCGCCGAGCTGACCGCCGTGGGCCTGCCGGCCGCCTACGTCCCCCTCCCGCACGGCAACGGCGAGCAGCGGCTCAACGCCGAGCCGATCGTGGAGGCCGGGGGCGGTCTCATGGTCGACGACGTCGACCTGACATCGGAGTGGATCATCCAGAACGTGCTGCCCATCCTGTCCGACCCCGAACGGGTGGTCACCATGTCGGAGGCCGCGGCCAGGATGGGCAGCAAGGACGCCGACGTGACGCTCGCCCGCCGGGTGCTGCAGATCGCGGCGGAGGGGAAGAGCCGATGAGCGGCCTCGGGCTGGCCGCGGATCCGGCGCGGCGGGTGTGGCGGGCCGTCGAGGGGCGAGACGGCCCAGGTGGCGAGCGTAGTGAGCGAGGAGTGGTGAGCGGCCGATGAGCCTGGTCAAACTGGTGGATCCGGTCGCGGCCGAGGAACTCGGGCGGGTGCACTTCATCGGGATCGGCGGTTCCGGGATGTCGGGCATCGCCCGCATTCTGCTCAAGCGCGGCGTGTCCGTCTCCGGCAGCGACTCGCGCGGCTCGGAGATGGTCGACGAGCTGCGCGAGCTGGGCGCCAGGATCCACGTCGGCCACGCCGCCTCGCACGTCGTCAACGTCGACACCGTGGTGGTCTCCACCGCGATCCGTGACTCCAACCCGGAGCTCGGCGAGGCGCTCCGCCAGGGCCTGCGGGTGATCCCCCGGGCCGCCGCGCTGGCCTCGGTCATGGCGGGCCGGACCGGGATCGCCCTGGCCGGGACGCACGGCAAGACCACCACCACCTCGATGCTCACCGTGGCGCTGCAGAAGTGCGGCGCCGACCCGTCCTACTGCGTCGGCGGCCAGCTGGTGACCACCGGCCTGGGGGCCGACGAGGGCGCGGGCGGGGTGTTCGTCGCCGAGGCCGACGAGAGCGACGGCTCCTTCCTCATGCTGGCCCCGGACATCGCCGTGGTGACCAATGTGGAGCCGGACCACCTGGACAACTACGGCGACCCGCGGGCGGTCTACGACAGCTTCGCCCGTTTCGCCGAGCGGGTCGGGAGGTCCATGGTGATCTGCGCCGACGACCCCGGCTCCGCGGCCCTGATCCCGATCGCCCGCGCTCGCGGGCTGAAGGTGGTCACGTACGGCGAGGCCGGGGACGCCGACCTCAGGGTGGACGGGATCGTTCCAGACGGCCTGGGCATCTCCTTCACGGTCGCGGGTCACGGGGAGGTGAGGCTCTCGGTCCCGGGCCGTCACAACGCGCTCAACGCCACCGCGGCCATCGCCGTGGCGGCGGAGCTGGGCGTGTCCTTCGACGAGATACGCGACGGCCTGGCCGCCTTCACCGGTGCCAAGCGCCGCTTCGAGGCCAAGGGCGAGGCCGGGGGGGTGGCCGTCTTCGACAGCTACGCCCACCATCCCACCGAACTCGTCGCCGACCTGCGCGCGGCGCGGGACGTGGTGGCCTCCTTCTCGGGCTCCGGCCGGGTCGTCGCGGTCTTCCAGCCGCACCTCTACTCGCGCACCAGGTTCTTCGCCGACGAGTTCGGCGCCGCCCTGGGCCTGGCCGACGAGGTCATCGTCCTGGACGTCTACGGGGCCCGTGAGGACCCCGAACCGGGGATCTCCGGGGCCCTGGTGGCGGGCAAGGTGCCGCTGCCGCCCGCCCAGGTGGCCTACGCGCCGCAGCGCGACGCCGTACCGGCCCTGGTGGCCGGGCGTGCCCGTCCAGGTGACATCGTGCTCACCATGGGTGCCGGTGATGTCACCGAGCTGGGACCCTGGATCGTGGCGGAGCTGGCCGCCAGGTGACCCGCGCGAGGAGACGCCGGCCGCCGGCGCCCGGGCTCCCGTCCCGGGACGGGGCGGGGCGATGAACGGGATGTGGAGATCGGCCTTCCTGGCCCTGCTCGCGGCGGGGGTGGTGGGTGTCGCCGCCTGGCTGGTGTTCTTCTCCTCGGTGCTCGGGGTGAGGGAGGTCCAGGTGGTCGGCAACCTCGCCGTCCCGGCCCAGCAGATCCGGCAGGTGGCCGGGGTCGCCGAGGGGAGACCTCTGGCGGGTGTGGACGTGGCCGAGGTGGAGAACCGGATCAGAGGGATCCGGCAGGTCGAGTCGGTCGTGGTCAGCCGCGGCTGGCCGGGGACGCTGGTGGTGAGGATAGTGGAACGCGAGCCGGTGGCCGTGGTGCCGGCCGGAGGGAGGTTCGCGCTGGTGGACCGGCACGGGGTGGTGACCGAGATCAGGGGCGTCGCACCTCCGACGCTCCCGGTGCTGCGGGTGGCCCGTCCTCAGGCGGGCGATCCGGCGACCGACATCGCGCTGACCGTCATAGGCGCGCTGCCGGACGATCTGGCCCCGAGGGTCGCCGAGGTGCTCGCGCCCTCGCCGGAAACCGTTTCGCTGCGCCTCAAGGACGGCCGCGAGGTCGTGTGGGGTGGCGGGGACCGACCGGCGGACAAGGTCCGGATCCTCGTTACGCTGCTGAAACGGCCGGCCGACACCTACGATGTGAGTTCTCCCGACGTTGTGACGGTGAAGTGATCCCACCGGGCCGGGCGCGTTCTCCGAAAAGGACGGCCCGCGACACGCCGGGCACGCTTGCGGCGCGGTTAGTTGACCCACCTGGAGCGCAACTCCTACTGTCCGTATCACTCCTCAGGTTGACATAAATCTAAATCTCAACTTGAGGGTGAGGGTTTTGGAAACGACGGCACGGGCCCCGTGTCGCATGAGATTGCAAGTCAACGAGCGGAAAGGCCCCTCGTCGTGGCAGCACCGCAGAACTACCTCGCGGTCATCAAGGTTGTAGGAATCGGCGGAGGCGGAGTCAACGCCGTCAACCGGATGATCGAGGAGGGACTCAAGGGCGTCGAGTTCATCGCCATCAATACCGACGCCCAGGCGCTGCTGATGAGTGACGCCGACGTCAAACTCGATGTTGGGCGTGAACTCACCCGTGGCCTCGGCGCGGGGGCCAACCCCGAAGTCGGGCGCAAGGCCGCAGAGGACCACCGCGAGGAGATCGAAGAGGTCATCAAGGGCGCCGACATGGTGTTCGTCACCGCCGGAGAGGGCGGCGGCACGGGCACCGGCGGCGCCCCCGTGGTGGCCAACATCGCACGGTCCCTGGGCGCGCTGACCATCGGCGTGGTGACCCGGCCCTTCAGCTTCGAGGGCCGGCGCCGGGCGATGCAGGCGGAGGCCGGAATAGAGACTCTGCGCGAGGAGGTCGACACCCTCATCGTGATCCCCAACGACCGGCTGCTGTCGATCTCCGACCGGCAGGTGAGCGTGCTGGACGCCTTCAAGGCGGCCGACCAGGTGCTGCTCTCCGGTGTCCAGGGCATCACCGACCTCATCACCACGCCGGGTCTGATCAACCTGGACTTCGCCGACGTCAAGTCGGTGATGTCGGGCGCCGGTTCGGCGCTCATGGGCATCGGTCACGCGCGTGGCGACGACCGGTCGGTCGCCGCCGCCGAGATGGCCGTGTCCAGCCCGCTGCTGGAGGCCAGCATCGACGGCGCGCACGGCGTGCTGCTGTCGATCGCCGGCGGGTCCGACCTGGGCCTGTTCGAGATCAACGAGGCGGCCCAGCTCGTCTCCAACGCCGCCGCGCCGGACGCCAACATCATCTTCGGTACGGTCATCGACGACGCGCTCGGCGACGAGGTGCGGGTCACCGTGATCGCGGCGGGGTTCGACGAGCCCGCCGCCGAGGTCAAGGTGGCGGCGGCGCAGCCGGCGCCGCGCCAGCAGCCCGCGGCGCGCCCGGCCGCGACCTCCTCGGTCACCGCCTCGATCCGCACCCCGGCGCCCACGGTGAAGGCCGAGCCGCGTCCCGAGCCGAGGGCCGAGCACCTCCCTCCGCCGGTCCGGCCCGTCCTCGGCACCCAGCCGGCCCCCGCCCCCGCGGCCGAGATGCCGCCCGCGCCCGTCTCCCAGCCGGTCCAGCACGCCCATCCGATGCAGCAGCACGTCCCGCCGTCGCACCAGCCGATGGAGCACGCCGAGTCGCACCGGCCGGAGGAGCCGCCGGCGCCGCCGGTGTCGATCCCGCGTCCCGCCCCCGAGCCCTCGCAGCCCACCTCCATCTCCGCCCGGGTTCCCGACCCCGCCCGGCGGCGTCAGGTGATCTTCGAGGAGCAGGAGGAGGAGCTCGACGTCCCGGACTTCCTGAAGTGACATTGCTCACGGCTGGGTGGGCGACCGATCACCCAGCCGTGACAGGGAGAATGGATTCCGCCGGTTTGTGGCTGTTCGAGCGGCGGAGATGTGACGAAAACAACACGACGTGATGAGATCGCGGCCGGGCTGGCCGAGGTCGAGGCGAACATCGCCGCGGCCTGCCGGGCCGCCGGCCGTACCCGCGAGGAGCTGACGCTCGTCGCGGTGAGCAAGACCTACCCCGCCTCCGACGTGCGGCTGCTGGCCGCGCTGGGGGTGACGGACGTGGGGGAGAACCGTGACCAGGAGGCCGCGGCCAAGGCGGCCGAATGCGCGGATCTCGGCCTCACCTGGCACTTTGTCGGTCAGTTGCAGACCAACAAGGCCCGCTCGGTGGCCGGCTACGCCGATGTCGTGCACTCGGTGGACCGTTCACGTCTGGTGACCGCGCTCGGTCGTGAGGCGGTCAGGGCGGGCAGGGAGATCACCTGCCTGGTGCAGGTGGCCCTGGACGACGACCCGGGGCGGGGCGGTGCCCGGCCGGCGGAGGTGGCGGCCCTGGCCGACGCCGTCGCCGAGGCCCGTGGCCTGCGGCTGGGCGGGGTGATGGCCGTGGCGCCGCCGGGGGAGGAGCCGGGTGGGGCGTTCGCGAGGTTGCGGGAGATGGCGCAGGCCGTACGGGAGAACCACCCGGGGGCCGATGTCATCTCCGCGGGGATGAGCGGTGATATGGCCGAGGCCATTGCGAATGGCGCGACACACCTGCGTGTCGGTACGGCGTTGCTCGGTCGTAGGAAGCCCTTCGTCAGGTAATGTCCCTTCACGTGGACCTTGACGGCCACGTATCCAGATAGAGGTCGATCGGTGGTGAGCTCCAAGGGGGTGCGGCTACCGCCCCGGGCAGATCGAAGTAAGGCGGAGGAAGAAGTAGCGATGGCCGGCGCGATGCGCAAGATGGCGGTCTACCTCGGTCTTGTGGAGGACGACCGCTACGAGAGATACGACAGCTATTCCGACGACGACTACGAGGAGTTCGACGACTCGCGGCGGGTCGCCGACGAACGTCCTGGCGCGGTCCACGACCGCGAGGAGGACACCGATCCGGGTGTTCCGGCCCCCAGGCCCGCCACCGCCGTCATGGAACGTCGCACCACCGACCTGGCGCGCATAACGACACTTCACCCCCGCACCTACAACGAGGCGCGGACCATTGGCGAGCACTTCCGGGACGGCACCCCGGTCATCATGAACCTGACCGAGATGGTTGACAGCGACGCGAAACGTCTTGTTGATTTCGCGGCAGGTCTTGTCTTTGGCCTACATGGCAGCATTGAACGTGTTACCAACAAGGTGTTCCTGTTGTCCCCTGCCAATGTCGAGGTGACCGCCGAGGACAAGGCTCGAATCGCGGAACGCGGGTTCTTCAACCAGAGCTAGAGTTCCACCATGAACAGTGACCGGCCGGACAGGTCCCGACGAGACCGGGGACGGCGGAACGGAGTGGAGGTGGGGACGGATCATGGGGATCGTTAGCGAGATCTTGGTCGCAGTCCTGTCCCTCTACCTGGTTCTGCTGATCGGCAGAATGATCTTTGAGACGGTGCAGTCGTTCGCACGTCAGTGGCGTCCCACGGGGCCCATCCTGGTCCTCGCGGAAGTCGTGTACACACTGACCGATCCACCTCTCAAGTTCCTCCGCCGTTTCATTCCACCACTCCGGTTGGGTACGGTGGCCTTTGACCTAAGCTTCGCAATGCTGTTCATTGGGGTCTTGGTCTTGATCCAACTCGTGTCCGCGCTTCGTTGATCGGGTACCGTCCTCCGGACAGACTCCAAGCGCGCCAAGGAGACCGAAATGCCGCTGACGCCCGCTGATGTGCGGAACAAGCAATTCAGTACGACCCGGCTCAGGCCGGGCTACGACGAGGAAGAGGTAGACGCCTTCCTCGATGAGGTGGAGTCCGAGCTGGACCGCCTCATCCAGGAGAACGAGGAGCTCCGTGCCAAACTGACCGAGTGTCTGCGGGGCAAGGTGCCCGGCGGAATGGGTATGGCCATGGCGCCTGCTCCCATCGCCGAGTCCAAGCCGGAGATGATGATGCAGCAGCCGGAGCAGATCCGGCCTCCGGAGCCCGTGCACCACCAGCAGCCCGTCCCGGTCGCCATGGGGATGCCCCCGGCCGAGGACAACATGGACACCGCCGCCCGTGTCCTCGCCCTCGCCCAGCAGACGGCCGACCAGGCGATCGCCGACGCCCGCCGGGAGGCGGACGAGACGGTGACCCGGGCGCGCCGTGAGGCCGACGACATCCTCGGCAAGGCCCGCCGCCAGGCCGAGCAGGTGATCGGCGACGCCCGTGCCCGCGCCGAGACGCTGGAGCGCGACGCCCAGGAGCGCCACAGGCAGGCCATGGGCTCACTGGTGCAGACCCGTGACGAGCTGGAGCGCAAGGTCGAGGAGCTCCGCAGCTTCGAGCGCGAGTACCGCAGCAGGCTGAAGCTGTATCTGGAGAACCAGCTCGCCGATCTTAACGTGGCGGCCGAGGGCACCGGCGCCTTCCCGATGGTGGGCGGCCCTCCGGCCATGTCCCACGCCGTGGCCCAGGGAGGACAGCCGTCCATCCAGGGTGCCCCGGGTCCGTTCGGTGGCGAGCCGGTGCAGCACTCCAGTGCCTTCCAGGGTGTTGACGGTCCGCACAACGACCGCCGATAGGTTGTCGGGTCATTACCTCTGACCCGATCCGGGAGTTCCTCTGTGATCCTCATCAGCGCTGGTTTGGTGCTCACCGCCATCGCCCTGCTCATCGCGGGGTTCGTGATGGCCAAACCGTTTCTGGTCATGTGGTCGATCGCGGTCAGCGTTCTGTCCGCGGTCTTCCTGGTGATCGGGGCGTTGTTACGCCGCCACGAGCTGTTTCCCGGTGGCGGGCGCGCCGGGGTGGTTCCGCCACTCCCGCCCACGGCGCCGGTTCCCCCGGGGCCGCTGTCAGGGCTGCCCGCGATGTCGTCCCAGCTCGCCTCTCCCGTGCCGCACACCACGGTGCCGCACGGCGCGCAGCGGGCCGCCGCGGCCCAGCCCCGGCTGAGCCGTCCGGTGGCCGGGCCGGTTCCCGCCGCGGGGCGGGGCGTCCTGGACGACGAGGCGATCGTCCTGGTGATCCCCGGCCGTAAGCGCTTCCACGTCACCGGGTGCCGTCAGCTGGCCGACAGGGAGCATGAGGAGCTCACGCGCGGAGAGGCGCGTGAGGAGGGCTTCACGGCCTGTACCACGTGCCTGCCGGAGTTCACCGCGGGGATCCCGCAGGGTGTCTCCGTGCCGGCTCAGCAGCCCGCCAAGGCCGCCAAGCCCGCGCCCTCCCAGGGGTCCGGTCAGGGGTCCGGTCTCTCCGGCCCCGGCGACACCGGCGAATCCGGCGTACACCAGACCACCGCCCGATTCGCCTCCCCCACGGTGTCGTCCGCAGCCGCGCCCGGCGCTCAGGAGGCCCCGGAGACCCGGCCCGACGCCCACAGGCCCGCCACCGCCTCCGGTGAGCAGGCGCGGTCCGGGCAGCGCGAGCAGCCCCGGCAGGACCGTGACCGGCCGCGGCAGGAGCATGAGCGGTCCGGGCCGGAGAGGGAGCAGGCGCTGCCCCGGAAAGCGGCGGTCCCGCCCCTGCGCGCCGCGGAACCGGTGATCCCCTCCTTCCCGATCCGGCCCCCGATCTCCATACCGGAGGCATCCTCCGAGCCCAACGCCACCAGTTGGTTCAGCCGTGAGGCGGCCAAGTCCCCGGAGTCCAAGGCCGGCCAGGAGGCCAAGCCCTCCGCCCGGACCGGTGGCCCGGCCGAGCCCGGCCCCGTCGGGAGCGGGCCGGAGCCGGAGTCCACGACCGGATCCCGGAGTCCGGCCGCCGGGCCGAAGGCCGCGAGCGCCTCCTCCGCCGAGACCGAGAAGACCACGGCGCCCGCGCCGGCGCGGACGACCTCCGGCGCCGCCCCCGCGAAGCCGGCCAAGACCGCCGAGCCGGTGGGGCCGGTCGGCGCCGGGTCCGGGCGCGCCGGGCGACCGGCGCCGGCCGACCCCGCCTCGGCGGCCTCCGTCCCCAAGGCCCCGGCGGCCGGCGGGAAGACCCCGAAGGGCACCTCCCCGGCGGTCCCGGACGAAGATCGTGAAGATGCCGACACCGCCCCGCGCGGGATTCCGGTCGTCCGGGCGGACGCCGCCGCGCCGGAGACCGTCAAGATCATCGTTGGCACCCGCCGCTTCCACGGCTCGACCTGCCCTCTGATCAAGGGCGTGGACGCCGCCGGTCTGGAGAGCATGACCCTGGCCAAGGCGGAGAAGGCCGGGATGAGCAGCTGCTCGGTCTGCCGGACCACCACGTAGATCGAGCCGTGCCGGTGGCGCCGGGGCCCGGAGCGGCGCGGTGAGAGAACCGAGAGAGGGGCCCGGGGAGAATCCCCGGGCCCCTCTCTGGTTTTCGTTTTCGGCCGATGTGGCGGTTTTCAGCCGATACGGCGGAGCTGGAAGGTCAGGCCGAGGTCGGCGTCGTGGTGGGTGGGAAGATCGTCGGCGGCGCCCTCGGTGAGGGAGACCGCGAGGACCTCGCCGGCCACCGTGCCACCCTGGGTACGCAGCGCCTCGGCCAGGTCCGCGTCGGTGGCGGACCACCACACGTCGATCCGGTCGGAGATCGACAGCCCGGTGGACTTGCGGGTGTCCTGGAGCAGGCGGACGACGTCGCGGACCAGCCCGGAGCGGCGCAGCTCGTCGGTGATGGTCAGGTCGAGGGCGACCGTCTCGCCGGTCCCGGTGTCCACGGCCCCGGTCTCCACGGCCCAGCCGGACTTCGGCTGCTCGGTGACGATCACCTCTTCGGCGGTCAGCTCCACCGGACCCAGCTCACCGGCGTCCACCGACACCGCCGACCCCGAGCGGAGCGCGCGGGCGAGCTCCGCGGCGTCGGCGGCGGAGACGGCGGCGGCGACCAGCTTGGTCTGCGAGCCGAACCTCCTGCCCAGCGCCCGGAAGTTGGGCTTGACCGTGAAGGAGACCAGGTCGGCCTCGATGCCGCCCAGATCCTCCAGGCTCTGCACGTTGAGCTCGTCGGTGATCAGCTCGCGCAGCTCGGGGGAGAGCGTCCCCCAGCCCCGGGCGCCGACGAGGGCGCGGCCCAGCGGCTGGCGAGTCTTCACCCCGCTGGAGGCACGGGCCGAGCGGCCCAGCTCCACCAGGCGCCGGACCAGCGCCATCTGCTCCGACAGCGCCTCGTCCAGCAGCTCCTCGGTCACGGAGGGCCAGCCGGTCAGGTGGACCGAGGAGGGGGCGTCGGCGTCGCGGAGCACGCTCCAGACGTGGTCGGTGACGAACGGCGTCACCGGCGCCATCAGCCGGGTGACGGTCTCCAGGCACTCGTACAGCGTGGCGAACGCCGAGACGTCACCGGACCAGAACCGGCGGCGGGAGCGCCGTACGTACCAGTTGGACAGGTCGTCGAGGAACTCCGCCAGCCGCCGCCCGGCCCGGGCGGTGTCGTAGTCGTCCAGTGACGCGGTGACGTCGGCCGTCGTCCGGTGCAGCTCGGCCAGCGCCCAGCGGTCGATCAGCGGGCGCTCGCCGTACCCGGGGGCCTCGGAGAGGTCGGCCGGTGACCAGGACTCGGCGTTGGCGTACAGGGTGAAGAACGACGCGGTGTTCCAGTAGGTCAGCAGGACCTTGCGGACGATCTCCTCCAGGGCGGCGTGCCCGACCCGGCGGGCGGCCCACGGCGAGCCGGCGCAGGCCATGTACCAGCGCAGCGCGTCGGCGCCGTGCTGGTCCATCAGCGGGATCGGCTGCAGCACGTTGCCCAGGTGCTTGCTCATCTTGCGGCCGTCCTCGGCGAGGATCAGGCCGAGGCAGAGCACGTTCTCGTACGACGATCTGCCGAAGACCAGCGTGCCGACCGCCATCAGCGAGTAGAACCAGCCGCGCGTCTGGTCGGTGGCCTCGCAGATGAACTGCGCGGGGTACGCCTTGTCGAGCATGTCGGCGTCGCGGTACGGCGCGCCCCACTGGGCGAACGGCATCGAACCCGAGTCGTACCAGGCGTCGATCACGTCCGGCACCCGGCGCGCCTCGGCCCCGCAGGTGGGACAGGGAAGCGTGACGTCGTCCACGTAGGGGCGGTGCGGGTCGAGCGCGGAGACGTCCTGGCCCGACAGCCGGCCCAGCTCCTCCAGCGAGCCGACGCAGGTGACGTGCGAGTCGTCCGCGGAGCAGACCCAGAGCGGCAGCGGCGTGCCCCAGTAGCGCGACCGCGACAGCGACCAGTCGACGTTGTTGCGCAGCCACTCGCCGAAGCGGCCCCACTTGATCGTCCCGGGATACCAGTTGGTCTTCTCGTTCTCGGCGAGGAGCTGGTCCTTGATCGCGGTGGTGCGGATGTACCACGCCGGGAGCGCGTAGTACAGCAGCGCGGTGTGGCAGCGCCAGCAGTGCGGGTAGCTGTGCTCGAAGTGGCCGCCCCGGTAGAGCAGGCCGCGCCGGAGGAGGTCCGCGGTCAGGTCCTCGTCGGCCTCCTTGAAGAACCGGCCGCCGACCTGGGGGACGTCGTCGAGGAAGCGCCCGTCGGGGCCGATCGGGTTGACCACCGGCAGGCCGTACCGCTTGCAGGTGGTCAGGTCGTCGGCGCCGAAGGCGGGTGCCTGGTGGACCAGGCCGGTGCCGTCCTCGGTGGTGACGTAGTGGCCGAGCACCACGTAGTGCGCGCCCGGGATGTCGACCAGGTCGAAGGGGCGCAAGTAGGTGGTGTGCTCCAGTTCGGCGCCCTGGAAGGAGGCCAGCACCTCGGCGCCCTCACCCAGCGCGGCGACCAGCAGCGGCTCGGCCACCACCAGCACCTCGTCGGACCCGGCCGGGCGCGCCGCGACGTAGGTCACCTCCGGGTGCACGGCCACCGCCGTGTTGGAGACCAGCGTCCAGGGCGTGGTGGTCCAGATCAGCAGCGAGGCGCCGAGGTCGGCCAGCGGGCCGGAGGTGGCGGGCATCCGGACGTGGACCGAGGGGCTGGTGACGGTCTCGTAGCCGCCGGGCTGGCCCAGCTCGTGGTCGGACAGGCCGGTGCCGCAGCGGGGGCAGTAGGGCGTGATCCGGAAGTCGCGGGTGAGCAGGTCCTTGTCGAAGATGACCTTGAGCGACCACCAGACGGACTCCACGTAGGACGGGTCCATCGTGCGGTAGGCCTGGGACAGGTCGATCCAGTACCCCATCCGCTCGGTCATCTCCTCGAAGGCGTCCACGTGCCGCACCACGGACTCGCGGCACCTGGCGTTGAACTCGGCGATGCCGTACGCCTCGATGTCCTTCTTGCCGGAGAGGCCGAGCTCCTTCTCGACGCTGACCTCGACCGGCAGGCCGTGGCAGTCCCAGCCGGCCTTGCGGGGCACGTTGTAGCCCCGCATGGACCGGTAGCGGGGGAAGATGTCCTTGAAGACACGGGCCTCGACGTGGTGCACGCCGGGCATGCCGTTGGCGGTGGGAGGGCCCTCGTAGAAGACCCAGTTGGGGCCGTCGGCGTTCTGCTCGACCGAGCGCTCGAAGATCTTGCCGTCCCGCCAGCGGTCGAGCACCTCGTGTTCAAGCGCGGGCAGATCGACCTGCGCGGGAAGAGAGCGGAAATAGGCGGACATAGAAGGCGGGACCTCCACGCTGGCATCGGCAGTGGCGTGGAGGGACGAGACCCGATGGGCCCCGCGGTACCACCCTCCTTGACCTTCGGAGCGAAGGTCCTCTTCCTTGGGATCTGCTGCCGGTTCTACTGGGTCGGGGCGACCGTTCCTCCGGCGGCTCAGGGGTGATTTTCCCTCCGGGCATCGCCCCGGGCTCACACCCTCCCCGGGTCGCTCGTGCGAGGGGCTCGAAGGTAGTTGTCCCCATCAACGCCTTGCAGGCTCACACCATAACGCACCGATCCGCGAGAAGCTTCCCGAATACCGAGGTCGGGAGGGAATCCGAGAGAGGGGGCCGTATGTTACGGGAGTGGTAAACATCACGGCGGGTCGTTTGCCGTTCTGTTATGGGAGACCTAAGCTGCCCGCACCGTTTACCACACTGGAATACGGTCCGATCGAGCAAGGAGGCCGCCATGGCCGCGACTGTACGCGCGGACGAGAGCGCGGTAGCGCCGTTGGAGGACGGGAGCGCCGTCACCTGGTCGGCCACGGAGCTCGCGGACGTCCGCGAGAGGCTGGCCGAGGAGATCGACGAGCTCAACCAGGAGATCGCCAAGGCGGAGAGCGAGATCGCGTCGAGCGATGTCACCGACGGCGCCGGAGACGACCAGGCCGACGCCGGTGCCCGGACGTATGAACGGGAACGTGAGATCGCCCTTACCCTGAATTCGCGCGATCTGGTCGCGCAGAACGAGCGAGCGATCGCCCGGATCGACGCGGGGACTTACGGAGTGTGCGAATCGTGCCACAAGCCGATCGGCAAGGAGCGCCTTCAGGCGTTCCCGAGGGCGACGCTCTGCGTGGCCTGCAAGCAGCGGGAGGAGCGCCGCTGACCGGTGACGCCGGCGGCCCCGTCGGAGGAGCCGCCCCACCCGCCCCGCGGGCGGCGCGGCGGGTGGCCGTGCTGGCGGCTCTCGCGGTGGTCGTCTACGGTCTCGACCTGCTGACCAAGACCATCGTGCTGAAGACGCTCGAAGGCAGGGAGCCGGTCGTGCTCATCCCCGACCTGCTCCAGTTCCGGGTCATCTTCAACCCGGGGGCCGCGTTCAGCATCGGCACCGGCATGACCATCGTCTTCACGATCATCGCGGCCGGAGTCGTGATCGCCATCCTGCGCACCGCGCGGAACCTGCGCAGCGTGCCGTGGGCGATCACGCTCGGCCTGATGCTCGGCGGGGCCCTGGGGAACCTCACCGACCGGCTCTTCCGTGCCCCCGGAGGGCTCCAGGGGCACGTGGTCGACTTCGTCGAGGTCTTCCCCGGCCGCTTCCCGGTCTTCAACGTCGCGGACTCGGCGATCGTCTGCGGCGGGATCCTCGCCGTCCTCCTCGCCTGGCGGGGCTATCAGATCGACGGCACACGAGACACCGGAGAGAGAAGAAACGATGGCTGAGCAGCGGAGTCTTCCGGTCCCCGACGGGCTGGAGGGCGAGCGTCTCGACGCGGCCCTGTCCCGGCTGTTCGGCTTCTCCCGCACCCGCGCGGCCGAGTTGATCGTCGACGGCGACGTGCTGGTGAACGGCTCGCCCGCAGCCAAGTCCGACCGGGTCCACGCGGGCGCCTGGCTGGACATCACCCTGCCGGCGCCGCCCGCCGTGCCGATGCCGGTCGCCGAACCGATCCCCGGCATGCGGATCCTCTACGAGGACGACGACATCGTCGTCGTCAACAAGCCCATCGGCGTGGCCGCCCACCCCACCACCGGCTGGACCGGGCCGACCGTGATCGGCGGCCTGCTGGGCGCCGGGCACCGGGTGGCGACCAGCGGTGCCGCCGAGCGGCAGGGCATCGTGCACCGCCTGGACGCCAACACCACCGGGGCCATGGTCGTCGCCAAGAGCGAGCACGCCTACTCGCGGCTGAAGCGCGCCTTCAAGGAGCGCACGGTCGACAAGCGCTACCACGCCCTGGTCCAGGGCCACCCCGATCCGCTGCGCGGCACGGTCGACGCGCCCATCGACCGCCATCCCTCGGGGGACGGCCGGTTCGCGGTGGTGGCCGGAGGCAAGGAGTCGGTCACCCACTACGACACGGTCGAGGCGTTCCGCGCCGCGTCGCTGCTGGACATCAAGCTGGAGACCGGGCGGACCCACCAGATCCGGGTCCACATGGCGGCACTGCGCCACCCGTGCGTCGGTGACCTGATGTACGGCGCGGATCCCACGCTGGCCGCGCGGCTGGGCGTCACCCGGCAGTGGCTGCACGCCGTCTCGCTGGCCTTCGAGCACCCGGTGACGGGTGAGTGGGTCGGCTTCGACGCCGGCTACCCGGACGACCTGGCCCGCGCCTTGAAGATCGTCGGCAGCGAGTCCTGACGGTCCCGCCCGGCGCGGACGACGGAGACTCCCCGGCCCGCTCGTGCGGCGTTCCCCACCGGTCACGGCGCGGCCGGCCCGCGCGCCAGGCCCATCACGGCCTGGTGGCGGGTGGCGGGTCACGACGGGGCGTTGGACATATCGGCGCCGGCTGTCTACCTTTCGCCGCATGACAGAGCGGCGTGTGATCTTGAGCGGTTCCACCTTCGAAGAGGAGATCGGCTACGCGCGGGCGGTGGTCGACGGCGACCGGGTGCACGTATCCGGGACGACGGGGTTCGACTACGCGACCATGACCATCTCCGACGACATCGTCGAACAGGCCGAGCAGTGCCTGCGCAACGTCGAGTCGGCGCTGGCCGAGGCGGGCTGCTCGTTCGCCGACGTCGTACGGGTCAGATACCTGCTGCCCGACCGTGAGGACTTCCAGCCGTGCTGGCCCACGCTGCGCCGCTGTTTCGGCGATGTCCGCCCGGCCGCGACCATGCTCGTGTGCGGCCTGGCCGATCCCCGGATGAAGTTCGAGATGGAGGTGTACGCGCGGCGGCCCATGGAGCCGGGCCCGGTGCCCGCCGGCGGCTGACCGGCCCTCCCCGGCTCGGTGAGCCCGCCTCGTCCGCCTACTCCTCGACGGCCTCGACTGTCTCGGCCCGGTGGGGACCGCCGGCCTTGCCGTACGCGGACATGCCGGGGGCGCTGCCCGCCACGGCGTTCGTCTCGCCGCCGAGACCGTCCTGGCCGCTCTGGTTGTCCTGGTCGCCGTCCTGGTTCTGGCCGCCACCCTCGCCGGGGTTCTTCCCCGGCCCCTGACCGGGGCTCTGGCCGTCCTCTGGGACGCTCTCGGACTCTCCGCCGCCCGTGCCGGTGTCGTTCTCCGGGCTCTGTTCCGAGGGGGTGTCCGAGGGCTTGGGCGACGGGGACGGACCGTTCTCCTCGGGCTTGCCGGACTTGCTGGACCTGTCGGCGGGTGCCGGGCGGGCGGGGGCCCGCCGGGTGTCCCGCCCCGTTCCGGGCGGTGGGGAGTCCCCGCCGGTGGGCAGCCTGGCCTGTTCGGTCCTGGTCCGGCGGGCGTCGTCCCCGGTGGGAGCGTCCCTCGGGGGCGTCGGCTCCTGTGAGGCCGGGGGAGCGGAACTCATGGCGACCCAGGCGGCTCCGCCCGCGGTCGTGACGATCGCGAGCACCGCGGCCACCAGGGCCGCGGCCGCGGAACGCCGCCGCCGTCCCCCCGGGGCGGCCGGGGCGGGCACGGGAGCGGCCGCACCCGGCCCCGCCGCCTCCGGGTCCACCGGTCCGTGGGGCACGGGGTCGGCGATCTCCCCGGTCACCGGCGCGCGGGCGGGAGCGGGGGAGGGCAGGTCGATCGGCATGGTGGCCTGCGGCGCGGTCCCGTTCACGATCGAGCGCAGGTGGATCTGCACCTCCTGGGCGGACATGCGCCGCCTGGGATGCCTGCGGAGCAGGCCGTAGATCACCGGCCCCAGCGGGCCGGCCAACCTCAGCGGGGCCGGTTCCTCGTGCATGACCGCGCTGAGCGTCGCCAGGGGGTGGGCGCGTTCGAAGGGGGAACGCCCCTCGACCGCCACGTAGAGCGTCACGCCGAGTGACCACAGGTCGGAGGCGAACTCCGCCGTTCCGCCGCTCGCCCGTTCCGGCGCGATGAACGCGGGTGTGCCGATGAGGGCTCCGGTCCTGGTCACCGACGAGTCGCCCTCCAGTACCGCGATGCCGAAGTCGGTCAGCACGGCGCGGCCGTCCCTGGCGAGCAGCACGTTGTCCGGTTTGACGTCGCGGTGCAGCACGCCCGCGTGGTGTGCGGCGACCAGCGCCCCGAGCACCTCCAGCCCGATCCGCGCCACCCGCGCCGGTGGCAGCGGCCCGTCCTCCCTGATCACCGCGCCGAGCGTCCGGGACTCCACCAGCTGCATGACGATCCACGGACGCCCGTCCTCCTCGATCACGTCGTAGACCGTCGCGACGCCGGGGTGGCCGACCCGGCCGGCGGCGCGCGCCTCCCTGAGCGTCCGTACGGTGAACACCTCACGCTCCGGGCCGGTCAGGTCCGGGGAGGGGATGACCTCCTTGACCGCCACGTCCCGGCCGAGCACCTCGTCCCGTGCCCGCCAGACGGTGCCCATGCCCCCGCGGCCGATGTGCTCCAGCAGCCGGTACCGGGCGCCGATGATCTCTTGAGAGTCGGACATGGGCCTCGCCTACCCCTGATTACGGCAGACAATCGGCATATGTCACATATGCCGTCAAGTCATCGGACCGTCACCGGCGCGGGCAGCGCGCCGGGCGCGCGTGCCCTTCCCTCAGGTCAGGCCGTCAGCCAGCGCAGCGCGGCGGTGACCACGGCCGCCGCGGCCAGCACGACCAGGAAGGGCGCGCGCAGCAGCAGCGCCACCACGGCCGCGCCCAGCCCGGCCGTGCGCGGCCAGTCGACGTGCAGCGACTGACCGTGTGCGAACGTCTGCACCGCGATCAGCGCGGCCAGCAGTGCCACCGGGACCAGCGCGGCGAAACGCTGCACCCCGGGGTGGTCGAGCATCCGGCGCGGCGCCGACAGGCCGGCGAGCTTCAGCGCGTAGCACCCCACGCAGGTGGCCAGCACGGCCCACCACACACCGCTCATCGCGGCCTCCTCAGGATCACGGCGAGCACGGCCACCGCCGCGATGAGCACCGGCACGCCGGGCGGGGTGAACGGGGTCGCGGCCAGCGCGACCGCCGCGCCGCCCGCCGCGATCAACCGCAGCGTACGGGTCTCCGCGCCGCCACCGGTGAGCCGGGGCCACAGAATGGCCAGGAACGTCGCCGGGCCCACCACGTCCAGGCCGAGCAGGGCCGGGTCGGCCACCCAGGAGGTGCCCGCCGCGCCGGCCAGCGTGGTCGCGTTCCAGGTCAGGTAGAGGCTGGCGAACGTGACGAGGAACCCGGTCCTGGCCGACTCCCGGTCGGGCTGGGCCAGGGCCACCGCGGTCGTCTCGTCGATCACACCGTGGGCCATCGGGAACCTGCGCCGGCCTCGCGCTCCCAGCAGGTCGGCCATCCGCAGGCCGTACAGGCCGTTGCGGATCCCCAGGAGCAACGCGCCCGCCGTGCCGGCGACCAGGTTGCCGCCGCCCGCGACGACCCCGACCATGGCGAACTGCGAGGCGCCGGTGAAGGCGAACAGGCTCAGCACGCACGCCTGCGCGACGCTCAGCCCCGCGGTGACCGCGGTGGCGCCGAACGCCAGCCCGGCCAGTCCCACGGCGATCCCCACCCCCAGTCCGTCCCGGATCGCCGAGGAGCGAGTGGTTGTTTCCATATGAATGAGGTTATGTCCGCTTTTCTGTACTGAGTTGGTGCGTTCCCGCCTGTCCGCCTGTCCGCCGGGGCACCGCCGTCCGCCCGGTCGCGCCCGGCCCGTCCGTCACCGGCGGCTCGCTCGCCATGCCTGATATATCCGTCGTGGTGGTCACGGCTGGAAAGTCTTCGTGAACCTGTCGAAGAACGTCCGGTCCCACTCGGCCTCCGGGCTCTCCCAGTAGATCGCGTAGGGGCGGCCGGAGGCGGTGCGGAAGCCCCGGTCCAGAACGTGCGTCGGAACGTCGTTCTTCAGGTAGGTGAACTCCCAGTCGGCGGCGGGGGCGCCGCGATACCGCAGCGGGGTGACGCCCAGGCGTCTGTAACCCGGCCAGGCCTTCTTGGCCAGCCCGCCCCGCTCCACCTTCTCCCAGTGCCTGACCGGATCCGTCTCCGGGTCCTCGGTCGACTCGATCCACAGGAAGGCGTCCGATCCCGGCTCCCGGAACTCCATCCTGTTCCGGTCGGGAAAGCGCTTACCGGTCCAGCCGCGCGGCATCGCCACGCTGAAGCCCATCTTGGGGTCCTGGTACAGCCGCCAGCCCGCGGGAAGCCGGGCGGGACGGTCCGGGACGGCCGACGGGGGCGAAGACGACGAGGGCGACGAGGGCGACGAGGGCGCGGTGGGACGGGGACCTCCCGAGGGCGTGTCCGGCCCGGTCGTCCCGCCCGAGGACCCGGCGGCGGACGTCGGCGGGTTCGGCGTCGCGTCGTCCGGCCCTTGGAGCAGCAGCCATCCGCCGATCCCGACCGCCAGCGCGAGCGCCGGCACCCCCACCGTGAGCGCCAGCCGCCCGGCCAGGGCGGGCCCGCCGCCGGGCCGTCCCCGGTGCGACCGGGGGCCGGGGGGCGGCGACCCGGTGCCGTAGGGGGGCCGTCCAGGGTGGGGGGGATCGTTCCGATGGCCGGGCTGTGGCGGGGGGCCCGGATGGGCGGGGTATCCGGCGGCGGTGGGACCGTCGCGGTACGGAGGCCACGTCGGGTCCCCCGGATGGGACGGGTGCCCGGTGGGGGCGGACCCGTCGCGGTGGTGGGACCGTGCCAGGCCGCCCGGGTGGGACGGGGGCCCGCTGTGCTGGGGGGAGGCGTGCTGCGGATGCCGGCCGGGCGGCACGGCCACGGCGGGACGCGCCGTCTCCCCGGGATGGGCGGGCCGGTTGTCCTGGAGGGGGGCGCCGTGCCGGGCCGGATCGTTCGGGTACCGCGGCTCGCCGTGCCGTACCGGACCGCTCTGATGGCCGGGGACACCGGGCCGGGCGGGCTCGCCGGGGTAAACCGGTCCACCGCGGTGTGTGAGGTCTTCCGGATACGGTGGGCCGCCGGGCCGGGCGGGAGAGCCCGGGTGACCCGGGTGGGGCGACAGGGGGTGGTGGGGTGCCGCACCGGGCCGCGGGGGGTGCGCGCCGACTCCGGCCTCACCCGAGGATGCCGGGCGCCCGGCGCCCCTCCCCGAGGAGGCGAGGGTGAGCAGGGCCGCGGCCTCGTCGGCGGCCGTCCTGGCGACGGGTTCCCGGGCGAGCAGGCCGAGGATCGCGGAGGTGAGGGGACCGGTGTGGGCCATCGGGCGGGGTTCGCCGTGCAGGACGGCCATCATGGTCGCCGCAGCCGTGTCGCGCTCGAACGGCGGGCGGCCCTCCAGGGCGGCGTACAGCGTCGCCCCCAGGGACCACAGATCCGATTCCGGGGTGGCGGGCAGCCCGTGCAGCCGTTCCGGCGGAAGGAACGCCGGGGTGCCGATCATCCCGCCTGTCCGGGTGATGCCGGTCTCGTGCGCCATCGAGGCGATGCCGAAGTCGGTCAGCACCACCCGGCCGTCGTCGGCCAGCAGCACGTTCTCCGGCTTGACGTCCCGGTGCAGCACCCCGGCGGCGTGCGCGGCCCGCAGCGCGCCCAGCACGTGCAGCCCGACCGAGGCCACCCGCTCGGGGGAGAGCGGCCCCTCCGTGCGGATGATCTCCCCCAGCGAGCGGGAGCGGACCAGCTGCATGACGACCCAGGGCCGCCCCTCCTCCTCGACCACGTCGTGCACGATGATCACTGAGGGGTGGTCGAGCCGCCCCGCGGACTTGGCCTCCCGGATCGTCCGCCGGTTCAGGTCGGCGCGCGCGGCCTCGTCGACGCCGCGGTAGCGGACCTCCTTGATCGCCACGACCCGGTCGAGAAGCTCGTCGTGGGAGCGCCAGACGACGCCCATCCCGCCCTCGCCGATGGGTTCGAGCAGGCGATACCGGCCCGCCACCTTCCGTTCGGTCATTCTCCTCGCCCCTCCCAAACCCACGCATCGTAGCCGGTTGGGACGGTGCTCACTTTTTCGAGGAGAAGCTCTCGGTGAATCCCTTGAAGAGGCCCAGGTTCCTGTCCCACTCCTCGGCCCTGGTGTGCCAGTAGATCGCGTATCCCCGGCCGCCCTCGGTCACGAACCCCCGGTTGATCACCCGGGCCTTGCCCGAGCTCATGTTCCAGGTGAACTCCCAGTCGGCGGCCTTCTTCATGTAGTCGACCTTGGCGATGCGGATGCGCTCGTAACCGCTGAAGTTTCCCCGGCTGAACCGCTCCTGCTCCTGCCAGTCCTTCTTCGGGTCGGAGCCCGGGTGCTCGGTGTACTCGATCAGCAGATAGCTCACCCGGTCGGGGCCGCGGAACCACACCGACTGCCCGGATCGCCGGTCCACGTCCCAGCCCTTGGGCAGGCCGACCGAGAAGCCGTTGGCGTCCTTGTGCGTGTGCCAGTCGTCGGGCAGCCCGGGGGCCTTGTCGCTCTTGGTGGGTTCGGGTTCGGGTTCGGGGCTGGCGGACGGGGACGGATCCCCGCTGGGCTCCGCGGACGTCTCGGCGGGCTGTGCCGTCCTGCCCGGCCTGTCCTGGGGCGCCAGGGCGCCGGTCGCCTCGCCGTCGCGTATCCCGAGCCACCCCGCGACCACCCCGACGACCACCAGCGCGGGCACGATCATCAGCAGCCCCCGCTTCAGCGACGACCGGGCCCGCCACGAGGCGAGCGTCGGTGAGGTGGAGAGGCGCTCCATCATCGTTACGGGGCGGCGAGGGGGAGCGGCGCCGGGGGCGGGCTCGTGCCCTACCGGGGGGATGGGCCGCTGAACCGGCTGGGGGGCGGGGGCCGGTACGGGCCCGGGGGCCGGTCCGCCTCCCGCGCCGGGAGGCGGACCGGCCGGTGTCCGCCGTACCTCGGCCGCGGGTTCCCGGGGCTGCCGCCGCGCGGCCGGGGGCGGGACGGCCGGCGGCGGATCCTTCGGGGGAGCGGGTAGGGCGGAGCCCAGCTTCACCCCCGTGGCCGGCAGGCCCTGCGCCGGAGGGCGGATCCCCGGATCGGTCTCGGCCGCCGCCTCGGCGACCGTCGGCATGACGGCCGTCCTGGGGGGTGGCCGCCGCTGCTTGCCGCCCTCGGCCACCTCGCGCAGCAGCGGGGCGGCCTCCTCGTAGGACATCCGCAGATCCGGGTCCTTGCGGAGCAGCCCTTCGAGGACGGGGGCCAGCCGCCCGGCGTGGACCGGGGGTTCCGGCTCGTCGTTCAGCACGGCGTGCATGGTCGGCAGCGCCCCGCCCCGGTCGTGTGGCGGCCTGCCCTCCACGGCCGCGTACAACGTCGCACCCAGGGACCACAGGTCCGACTCGCGCTGCGCGCTGCCCCCCTTGATCCGTTCCGGCGGGATGAACGCGGGTGTGCCGGCGATCCCGGTCATGGTCAGGGCGGTCTCGGCCTCAAGCGTCGCGATGCCGAAGTCGGTCAGCACCACCCGGCCGTCGTCGGCCAGCAGCACGTTCTCGGGTTTGACGTCCCGGTGCAGCACCCCCTGGGCGTGGGCGGCGCGCAGCGCCTCCAGCACCTGCAGCCCGATCTCCGCCACCCGCTCCGGAGGCAGCGGCCCGTCCTGGCGCAGGACCTTGCCCAGTGACCGGGACTCCACCAGCTGCATGACGATCCAGGGCCGCCCGTCCTCCTCGACCACGTCGTGGACGACGACCACGTTCGGATGGGTCAGCCGCCCGGCGGCACGCGCCTCGCGCTTGGTGCGCCGGTTGAAGTCCTCCTGGTTGTCCTCGCCGAGCATGTCGGCGTAGCGGACCTCCTTGACCGCGACCTCGCGATCGAGGAGCTCGTCGTGGGCCCGCCACACGATGCCCATGCCACCCCGGCCGATGGGTTCGAGCAGGTGGTAGCGGGAGGCGATGCGACGTCCCTCACGCTGTGCTTCGGCCATCAACCGCACCTACCCCTTTCTGACCCCCCTCTAAGCCTCCGCATACTCTCATAGGCCGAGCGGCGTGATCGACTCTCCCGAGGTCTGGATGTCCGTACCCTGAGACAGGTTGTCCGGTAATTGGCGCCCGGGGCGCGGATGGCATATCGTCGCCCTCATGGCTTGCCATTTCGTGTTTACCGAGCCGGCTCCGGAGAGCCGGTCGTGACAGCGTGATGTAGCGACCGTTCGGAGCCGGCACGAGGCAGAGACGCACAGTCTCTGCCTTTTTTGTTTCTTACGATTCGCCGGACCACGGGATGTGCGCCGGCTGAGCATGGGAGCCGAGATGTCGTTGACCGCACGTCTGGAGCGCGGAACCGTACGGCTGGGGACGCTCGCGGTCGGTGCCGGACCGGCCGTGGTGATCGGCGGTCCCGGGGCGGACGCCCGCCGGGTCGATCTGCGCGACCACCACGGCCGGGTGCCGGCGGCCGAGGCCGTGGCCGCGGTCCGCGCCGAGTGGGCCGGGCCGATCCTGGTGGAGCCGTTCTCGGCGGCGGACCTGCCGGAGATCGCCGCGGAGGCCGACGGCGTGCTGGTGGGCGCGGCCTGGATGCAGGACTTCCAGCTGGTCCGCGTGGCCGCCAGGCTCGGCCTCCCGATGATCGTTCAGCGCGGCCCGGCCGCGACCCTGGAGGAGTGGCTGGCCATCGCCGACTACTGCGTGGCCGAGGGCAACGACAGGGTCGTGCTCTGTGAGAGCGGCAGCCGTACCCACGGATCGTCCCCGGCAGGGGCGCCCCTGGACCTGGCTCTGATGCGCGCCGCCCGGCAGCGGGCGGGGCGTCCGGTCCTGGCCGACCTCGGCGAGGACCCCGCGCTGGCCGCCGCGGTCGTCGCCGCCGGAGCCGACGGCGTCCTGCTGGCCCCGGGCGCCACCGAGCAGGCGGCGCTGACGGCGGTGGAGGCCGTGCGGATCGTCGGGGCGCTCACCCGCCCGGAGGCGCCCGACTCCGTCCTCGCCGCCCGCGGCGCCATCGACCGTGTCGACGCGGCGCTCGCCGTCCTCCTGGAGCGCCGCGCCGAGCTCGCCGGCACCATCCAGCGTCTCAAGCCCGTCGGCGGGTTCGCCGGCCGCGACCTGGAGCGTGAGCGGCGCCTGGTCGCCGAGATGGCCCGCCGCGCCCCCACCCTCGGCGAGGCACGGCTGGCGCCCATCATGAACGCCGTCATCGAGGCGGGCCTGCACCTTGCGGAGGAACGCCGGGCGGCGGGTCAGTCCTGACCCCGTCCTCCGCGCCCCCCGCGCCCTCGACCCTCCCCGCGTACCCGATCTCCCCGATCTCCCCGGCGTTCCCGATCTCCCCGGTGTCGCCGAGGCCCCCGGCGTTCCCGACCCTCCGGGCTCTCCCGGTGCCGACCACCCGCCAGCCGACGGCGAGGGCGGCGGCCAGCAGCGGGATGCAGAAGAAGGCGATGCGCTGGTCGTCGTCGGCGAACGGCATGAGCAGCACCACCAGCCCCAGGAAGCCCAGGGTGAGCCAGTTGGTGTACGGCGAGCCGGGCATCCGGAAGGCGGGACGGTCCAGCAGGCCCCGCTCGGCGGCCTCGCGCAGCCTGATCTGGCAGAAGACCAGGGCGCCCCAGGTGGTGATCACGCCGAGGGAGGCGATGGCGGTGGCGATGTTGAAGGCCCGTTCCGGCACGAAGTAGTAGAGGGCGACCCCGGCGGCGAACACGCTCGCGGTGAGGAGGATGCCCCCGTAGGGGACGTGCCGGGAGCCGAGCCGCCCGGCGAACGCGGGCGCCTCGCCCTTGACGGCCATGGCGCGCAGAATACGGCCGGTGGAGTAGAGGCCGGAGTTGCACGACGACATGGCCGCCGTGATCACGATGAGGTTCATTGCGTCGGCCGCCCAGGGGACGCCGAGCGCGGCGAAGACCGTCACGAACGGCGACCGCTCGGGACCGTACGCGGTCCAGGGCAGCACCATGGCGAGCAGCAGGACCGAACCGATGTAGAAGATCCCGATCCGCCAGATCACGCCGTTGATCGCCCTGGGCATGACCTGCTCGGGGTTCCGCGTCTCCCCGGCGGCGATGCCGACCAGCTCGATCGAGGCGTAGGCGAAGATCACGGACTGCAGGCTCATCAGCACCACGGGGAACCCGTTGGGGAGGAAGCCGCCGTGGGAGACGAGGTTCCCCGGCCCCGCGGTGCTTCCGCCCAGGGAGGTGCCGAGGAGCACCAGCACCAGCCCGGTCACCAGGAACGTGCAGATGGCCAGCACCTTGAGCAGCGCGAACCAGAACTCCAGCTCGCCGAAGAGCCGCACCGACAGCAGATTGACGACCAGAACGAACGCCAGTGAGACGAGGGCGGTGATCCACCTGGGGAACTGCGGGGCCCACAGGCCCACATAGGTGGAGATCGCGGTCAGCTCGGCGATGCCGGTGAAGGCCCAGTTGACCCAGTACATCCAGCCGCTGGTGAAGGCGGCCCACGGCCCGACGAAGTCGGCGGCGTAGTCTACGAAGGAGCCCGAGGTGGGCCGGTAGAGCACCAGCTCGCCGAGGGCGCGCATCACGAAGAACGCCGCGAGCCCGGCGGCCGCGTACGACAGCACGAGTGCGGGACCGGCCGCCTGGAGCCTCCCGCCGGCGCCCAGGAACAGGCCCACCCCGATCGCGCCGCCGATCGCTATCATCTGCACCTGACGGTTGCCGAGCGCGTGGCTGTAGCCCTCGTCGATCTTCACAGGTTCCCCCCATGTGCCCAGCTCAGAAGCTTCGTTACGGAAAGTATCCAATCGTTGCGCAGAGTGTCGGCAGGCGGGTGCCCCGAGGGACGGCAAACGCGCGTAGGCTTCCCAGGCCGACACGCGACTAGGGGAGGAACGAGGCCGCATGTCCGACTCGTTTGTGCATCTTCACGTTCACACGGAGTACTCCATGCTCGATGGAGCCGCCCGGTTGAAGCAGATGTTCAAGCAGGTCGGCGATCTGGGCATGCCCGCCATCGCGATCACCGACCACGGCAACATGCACGGCGCCTACGACTTCTACCGGCAGGCCACCGGGGCCGGGATCAAGCCGATCATCGGTATCGAGGCGTACGTCGCCCCGGCCTCCAGGCACCAGAAGAAGTCGGTGCTCTGGGGTGAGCCGCACCAGAAGCGCGACGACGTGTCGGCGGGTGGCTACTACACCCACATGACGATCTGGGCGAAGAACGCCACCGGGCTGACGAACCTGATGAGGCTCTCCTCGCGCGCCTACACCGAGGGCTTCGTCCGCAAGTGGGCCCGGATGGACGCCGAGATCCTCGCCGAGCACGCCGAGGGGCTGATGGCCACGACCGGCTGCCCGTCGGGGGAGGTGCAGACCCGCCTGCGCCTGGGCCAGTACGACGAGGCGCTCGCCGCGGCGGCCAGGTTCCAGGAGCTGTTCGGCAAGGACAACTACTACCTGGAGGTCATGGATCACGGGCTCGACATCGAGCGCCGGGTCCGCGAGGGGCTGACCCGCATCTCCGCGGAGCTGAACATCCCGCCGCTGGTCACCAACGACTCCCACTACACCTACGAGTCCGACGCGACCTCGCACGACGCGCTGCTCTGCATCCAGACCGGCAAGCAGCTGTCGGACCCCGACCGGTTCCGCTTCGACGGCAGCGGTTACTACATCAAGACCGCCGACGAGATGCGCGCGGTCGACTCCTCGGACCTGTGGGCCGAGGGCTGCCGCAACACGCTGCTGGTCGCCGAGAAGGTCGACCCGTCCGGCATGTTCGGCTTCAAGAACCTGATGCCGACCTTCCCCGTCCCCGAGGGGGAGACCGAGGAGGGCTGGTTCCGCGAGGAGATCTGGCGGGGGATGGAACGCCGCTTCCCCGAGGGGGTGGACGAGGAGCACCGCAGGCAGATCGAGTTCGAGATGAACGTCATCCTGCAGATGGGGTTCCCCTCCTACTTCCTCGTGGTCGCCGACTTCATCATGTGGGCGAAGAACAACGGCATCCGGGTCGGCCCGGGGCGAGGTTCCGCGGCCGGCTCGCTGGCGGCGTACGCGCTGGGCATCACCGACCTGGACCCGCTGCCGCACGGCCTGATCTTCGAGCGGTTCCTCAACCCCGACCGCGTCTCCATGCCCGACGTCGACATCGACTTCGACGAGCGTCGGCGCGGCGACGTGATCCGCTACGTGACGGAGAAGTACGGCGCCGACAAGGTCGCCATGATCGCCACCTTCGGCACCATCAAGGCGAAGGCGGCCATCAAGGACGCGGCCCGCGTCCTCGGCCACCCCTACGCCCTCGGCGACAAGGTCTCCAAGGCGTTCCCGCCCGCGGTGATGGGCAAGGACATCCCGCTGTCGGGCATCTTCGACTCCGAGCACCCTCGCTACAACGAGGCCGGTGAGCTGCGCAAGCTGTACGAGGAGGACGTCGACGTCAAGTCGGCGATGGATCTGGGCAGGGGCCTGGAGGGCCTGATCCGGCAGACCGGCGTGCACGCCGCCGGCGTCATCATGTCCTCGGAGGTGCTGACCGACTACATCCCGATCATGCGCCGTGACTCCGACGGTGTGATCATCACGCAGTTCGACTACCCGACCTGCGAGACGCTCGGCCTGCTGAAGATGGACTTCCTGGGCCTGCGCAACCTCACGATCATCGACGACTGCCTGAAGATGATCGAGGCCAACACCGGTACCGCGATCGACCTGCTCAAGCTCCCGCTGGACGACCGCAAGACCTACGAACTGCTCGGCCGGGGCGACACCCTGGGCGTGTTCCAGCTGGACGGCGGCGGCATGCGGTCGCTGCTGCGGCTGATGAAGCCCGACAACTTCGAGGACATCTCCGCCGTCGGCGCGCTGTACCGGCCCGGACCGATGGGCGCCAACTCCCACACCAACTACGCGCTCCGCAAGAACGGCCAGCAGGAGATCGTCCCCATCCACGAGGAGTTCAGGGAGTCGCTGGCCGAGATCCTCGGCACCACCTACGGCCTGATCGTCTATCAGGAGCAGGTCATGGCCATCGCGCAGAAGGTCGCCGGGTTCTCCCTCGGCAAAGCCGACCTGCTGCGCCGCGCGATGGGCAAGAAGAAGAAGTCAGAGCTGGACAAGCAGTTCGAGTCCTT
Organism: Streptosporangium sp. NPDC004631; assembly: GCF_053601935.1. Taxonomy (NCBI): domain Bacteria; kingdom Bacillati; phylum Actinomycetota; class Actinomycetes; order Streptosporangiales; family Streptosporangiaceae; genus Streptosporangium; species Streptosporangium sp. NPDC004631. Next base: position 84,057 of record NZ_JBSGCR010000007.1, read on the forward strand.
CGAACAGGGCATGAAGGACAACGGCTACTCGGCCGCCGCGGTCAAGACCCTCTGGGACATCCTGCTCCCCTTCTCCGACTACGCCTTCAACAAGGCGCACAGCGCCGCCTACGGGCTGGTCTCCTACTGGACCGCCTACCTCAAGGCCAACTACCCGGCCGAGTACATGGCCGGCCTGCTGACCTCGGTCAAGGACGACAAGGACAAGTCGGCGCTCTACCTCAACGAGTGCCGCCGGATGGGCATCAAGGTGCTCCCGCCGGACGTCAACGACTCCGACTTCGACTTCACCCCGCGCGGCACCGACGTCCGGTTCGGCCTGTCGGCCATCCGCAACGTCGGCGGCAACGTGGTCGACGGGATCATCTCCGCACGCCGGGAGAAGGGCCGCTTCGCCGACTTCAAGGACTTCCTGCGGAAGGTCCCCATGGTCGTCTGCAACAAGCGGGTCATCGAGTCGCTGATCAAGGCGGGGGCCTTCGACTCCTACGCCCACGAGCGCAAGGGCCTGGTGCTGGTCCACGAGCAGGCCGTCGACAGCATCATCGGGATCAAGAAGAACGAGGCGCAGGGGCAGGACTCCCTGTTCGGCGCCGTCGAGGGGGCAGAGGACCAGACCTTCGACGTGCAGATTCCGCCGGGGGAGTGGGACAAGACCACCCTGCTGCAGTTCGAGCGGGAGATGCTGGGACTGTACGTCTCCGACCACCCGCTCTTCGGCGTGGAGCACATCCTGGCCTCCGGCGCCGACTGCTCGATCGCCGCGCTCCAGGACGAGCACCGCCCGGACGGCCAGGTCATCACCGTGGGCGGCATCCTCTCCGGTGTGCAGCGGAAGGTCACCAAGAAGGGCGACACCTGGGTCCTGACCATGCTGGAGGACCTGGAGGGCGCCATCGAGGTGATGATCTTCCCCTCGGCGTACCAGCTCTGCGCGACCGTCCTGGCCGAGGACGCCATCGTCTTCGTCAAGGGCCGCCTGGACAAGCGCGAGGACGTCGGCAAGATCATCGCGATGGAGGTCACCGCTCCCGACCTGACCCGTGAGGGCGGCGGCCCGCTGCCCGTCAGCCTCCCGCTGGCCCGCTGCACCCCTCCGGTGATCGGCCGTCTCAAGGAGGTGCTGACCGCCCATCCCGGCACCACCGAGGTCCACCTCCAGGTGCACAACGGCCCGAAGACCGTCGTCGTCCGCCTGGACGACCGCCTGCGCGTGGCCCCCTCCCCGGCTCTGATGGGCGATCTGAAACAGCTCCTCGGGCCGGCCTGCCTGGGGGCGTGAGAGTGCGCGGAGTCGCGTTGAACGCGACGTGGGGCGCGGCATCGACAGTCTCGCCCGCCTCGGTCCCCGGGGGCCGGATCCGTCGATGCCGGCGGACAGATGCCGGAGGACACCTGTCCGCCGCCGTCCTCGCCGTCAGAAGAGGGCGGCCCCGCCGGCGCCTCGCTCGAAGGCGAGCAGATACCGCTTGGTCGGCAGCCCGCCGCCGTAGCCGGTGAGGTCGCCGGTGGAGCCCACCACTCGGTGGCAGGGAACGATGATGCCGATCGGGTTCCTGCCGTTGGCCAGGCCCACGGCCCTGGCCGCGGTGGGCTGCCCGATCCGGTCGGCGAGCCGGCCGTAGGTGATGGTCTCCCCGTAGGGGATGTCTCGCAGCGCGGCCCAGACCCGTCGCTGGAACGGGGTACCGGTGAGGATCATGGGCAGGTCGAAGTCGGTCAGCCGTCCGTCGAAATAGGCCCGCAGCTGGCTCGCGACCTCGGTGAAGGGCCCGGCGTCGGGTTCGCCGAAGGTCTCCGCCGGCGGCCGGTGCCGCTGCCGGTGCATGTAGAGCCCGGTGAGGGTTCCGCCGGCCGCCACCAGGGTGAGCGGGCCGACGGCGCTCTCCACCACGGTGTGCGTTCTGTCTTCCGTCTGAGGCAACGAGGCTCCTTTGGGTGGATCCGGTGGTGGGGAATCCGGCGGGAAGGGAAACGGGGAGGGGTTCAGGCGGCGGGCAGCCGGTTGACGGGGTGGTCGCCGGTGGCCCAGAGATGCTGAACGGCGTACGCCCGCCAGGGCCGCCAGGCGGCGGCGTGGCGGGTGAGCGCGGCGGGCGTGGCGGGAAGGCCGGCCTGGCGGGCGGCGGTGCGGATCCCCAGGTCGGTGGGGACGAACGCGTCGGGATCGCCGAGGGCGCGCATGGCGATGGTCTCGACGGTCCAGGGGCCGAGCCCCGGCAGCGCCGAGAGCTGCGCGCGGGCTCGGTGCCAGTCGCCGCCGACGCTGAGGTCGATCTCGTCGGCGGCCAGGGCGGCGACCAGCCCGGTGAGCGTGGCGCGGCGTGCCCGGGGGAGGGCGAGTTCCGCCGGGTCCAGCCCGGCCAGCGCCGCCGGGCCGGGGAAGAGACGGCTGAGGCCCCCCTCGGGGTCCGTGATCGGTTCGCCGTACGCGGTGACCAGCCGGGCGGCGTGGGTGCGGGCGGCAGAGGTGGACACCTGCTGCCCGAGCACCGCGCGCACCGCGAACTCGGACGCGTCGACGGTCCTGGGCACCCGGCGGCCGGGCTCCTTCTCCACGAGGGGGGCGAGCGCCGGGTCGCCGCTGAGCAGGTCGTCGACGGCGACGGGGTCGGCGTCGAGGTCGAGCAGGTGCCGGCACCTGCTGATCGCGGTGGAGAGGTCGCGGAGGTCGGTGAGGGCCAGCCGGCAGCCGACGTGGTCCGGCAGCGGGCGCAGGGTGACGACCCCGTGGCCGTGCGGCAGGCGCAGCGTGCGACGGTACGCGCCGTCGCGCCACTCCTCCACCCCGGGGACGGCGGTCGCGGCGAGGTGCCCGAACAGGTTGCCGGGGCAGAGCGGAGACCGGAACGGCAGCCGCAGCGACAGCACCCCGGGGGTGGTCGCCGGGCGGCCCCGGGCGACGCGATCCCGTAGCCGGGTCGGGGTCAGGGCGAAGACCTCCCGCACGGTGTCGTTGAACGCCCGGATGCTGGCGAATCCGGCGGCGAAGGCGATGTCGGCCATCGGCAGGGCGCTGGTCTCGATCAGCAGCCGGGCGGTCTGGGCCCGCTGCGCCCGTGCCAGCGCGAGCGGGCCCGCCCCGAGCTCGGCGCGCAGCTGCCGTTCGACCTGGCGCGTGCTGTAGCCGAGCTGCGCGGCCAGGCCGGGCACTCCGTCACGGTCCACGACGCCGTCCGCGATCATGCGCATCGCCCGGGCCACGACGTCGGCGCGGTGGTTCCACTCCGGGGAGCCCGGGCTGGCGTCGGGCCGGCAGCGTTTGCACGCCCGGAATCCGGCCAGTTGCGCCGCGGCGGCGCTGGGGTAGAAGCGCATGTTCTCGATCTTGGGTGGTACCGCCGGGCAGCTCGGCCGGCAGTAGATCCCGGTGGTGATCACCGCGCCGAAGAACCACCCGTCGAACCGGGCGTCCCTGGACCGCACAGCCCGCATACACCGTTCCACGTCCTCATGCATACCGCCAGCATCGTCCTTGGCCACCCCGCTGGGCTAGCGGAAATCCGACATGACCCGCACCGGCCGGGCTCGTCGCGCCGGTGCGGTCGCGAACTCACCGGGCCGCCCCCGCCGCCGGATCGGAGTCGGACGGGGGCCGGAGCGGGGCCGGATCGCGGCTCTGGCCGATAGCCGGAAGAGGAGGTCTCCGATGGGATATTGTGCCCGCCGGGTGAACTTTTCGGATACGAAAATATGCAAGTTAGGAAACTTTACTAACTTTCATTGACATTCCGCGGAATCGCTTGCCACTATGCCGTGTGCGGTTCGGCGCGGCGTCCACGACGGGACGTGAGGTGCTCAGTGAGAGATGCGCCGCCCCGGCCGTAGCTCGCACGACGTCGCAGGCGACGCCGTGACCCTCGTCTCTTTCCCCCCTTCAGGAGACAAGCTCGTGACCTCAACGAAGCCTTACTCCGTTTCCCGCCGGCTCCTGTCCGCCGCCGTGACGATCACCGCCCTCCTCGCGAGCGGCCTGGTCACCGTCGGTCCCGCCGAAGCCGCCGAAACCCTGCTCTCGCAGGGCATGCCGACCTACCCCTTCACACCCGCCCCGATGCCGACGACGACCCCCACCGTGCCCCCCGGCGGCACCTTCGTGGTCGCGGCGGCCGGCGACATCGCCGAGCGGTGCACCGCGAGCTCCAGCTCGTGCGTCCACCCCAAGACCGCCGCGCAGGTTCGGGCGATGAACCCCGAGTACGTCCTCACCATGGGCGACAACCAGTACAGCGACGGCCGGCTGTCGGACTACCAGAAGTACTACGACAAGACCTGGGGCGCGTTCAAGAGCAAGACCCGCCCGGTCCCCGGCAACCACGAGACCTACGACCCGGCGGGCGCCTACGCCGGATACAAGGGCTACTTCGGCTCCCTCGCCACCCCGCAGGGCAAGACCTACTACAGCTACGACCGGGGCAACTGGCACTTCATCGCCCTCGACTCCAACAACTTCAACCAGCCGGCCCAGATCAACTGGCTCAAGGCCGACCTGGCCGCCAACACCAGGGGGTGCGTCGCCGCCTACTGGCACCACCCGCTGTTCAGCTCGGGCGAGCACGGCAACGCCCCGGTGAGCAGGCCGGTCTGGAAGATCCTCTACGACGCCCGGGCCGATCTGGTGCTCAACGGGCACGACCACCACTACGAGCGGTTCGCCCCGCAGAACCCCGACGCCAAGGCCGACCCCAACGGCATGGTGGAGATCCTCGGCGGCATGGGCGGCGCCTCGCCGTACCGGATCCAGAACGTCCAGCCCAACAGCCAGAAGCGGCTGGCGAACACCTACGGCGTGCTCAAGCTGAACCTCGCCCCCGCCGCCTTCTCCTGGCAGCTGATCGGGACCGACGGCTCGGTCAAGGACACCGGCCCCACCTACGCCTGCCACTAGATGTACATCTCGGCAAGCCGGACCGCGGACGGAGTACGTCCGCGGTCCCGGCTCTCCTGGGCGGTTCCCCGGAACGTGCTCGCGCTCGGCGCGGTCAGCCTGGTCACCGACGTCTCCTCGGAGATGGTCACGGCCGTGCTCCCGCTCTATCTGACGCTCTTCCTCGGGCTCAGCCCGCTGCAGTTCGGCCTGCTCGACGGGCTCTCCTTCGGCGTGACCGCGCTGGTCCGCCTCACCGGGGGAAACCTCGCCGACCGGTGGCAGCGGCGCAAGCTCGTCGCGGGGATCGGCTACGGGCTGTCGGCGCTCTGCAAGCCGGCCCTGCTGGCGGCGGGCGGCTCCGTCGTGGCGCTGGGCGCGGTGATCGCCGTCGACCGGGCCGGCAAGGGGCTGCGCACGGCTCCACGGGACGCGCTGATCTCGCTGAGCGTCCCGCCCGACCGGCTCGGGCAGGCGTTCGGCGCGCACCGCGCGATGGACACCGTCGGCGCGCTGCTCGGCCCGCTGGCGGCGTTCGCCATCCTGACGGGCACCGGCGGGGCGTACGACGCGGTGTTCGTGGCAGGCTTCTGCGTGGCCGCGCTCGGCGTGCTGCTGCTGGTCATGTACGTCCGCGACCGGTCCACACCGCTGCCCGGCCCGCGCTCGGCCACCTCGCCGCGCGCCGCGCTCGGGCTGCTCCGCGACGCCGCCTTCCGGCGGGTGTGCGCGGTGGCCGTGGCCCTCGGCCTGGTCACCGTCGGTGACGCGTTCGTCTACCTGCTGCTGCAGAGGCGCGGCGGGATCGACGCCGCGTACTTTCCGCTCCTGCCGATCGGCACGGCCGCCGTCTACCTGCTGCTCGCCGTACCCGCCGGACGGCTCGCCGACCGGCTGGGCCGGCTTCCGGTCTTCCTGGCCGGGCACGTCGCCCTGATCGCCGCCTACCTCGTACTGCTCGGGCCGGGGTGGCCGGTCGCCGTGCTGGCCCTGCACGGGGTCTTCTACGCCGCCACCGACGGCGTGCTGATGGCCGTGGCCGGGCCGATGCTCCCCGCCCACCTGCGCACCAGTGGCCTGGCCCTGCTCCAGACCGGCCAGGCGTCGGCCCGGACGCTGTCCTCCGTCCTGTTCGGCGCGGTCTGGACGCTGTGGGGGAGTACCCAGGGGCTGGCCGTCATGGCGGCCGGGCTCGCGGTCTGCGTGCTCGGCGCCCGGTCCGTGATGAGGAGACACGCGTGACCTCCGTCCCGTTTCCCGTACTTCCCGCGCACCCCGTACTCCGCGTGCGTCCCGTGTCCCGCGCGTCCCGCGTCCCCTCCGCAGTCCCCGCGGCCGGTGTCCGAGCCGTCGGAGGGAGGCCGTCATGACCCCGGCCCGGCGTCTGGCGGTGCTGCTCTCCGCCCTCGTCCTGCTGGGCGGCGCGGCGGCCGGCTACGCCTCCTGGGCCGCACGTCGTGAGGCCCGCCCGGCCTCGGCGGCGGCCGGGCCGCTCCGTCCGGGGCAGCTGATGTTCCTGACGACCGGCGGCCGGGTCGCCGGGGTGCCCCTGGGGGAGACCAGGGCCTCCTCTCCGGCCGTTCCCACGACCGCGTCGCCGGTTCTCCCGACCGCGTCGCCGGTTCTCCCGACCGCTTCCTCAGCCGTCCCCGCGGCTTCTCCGGCCGTTCCCCCGGCCGTCTCCACAGCCCTTCCCTCGCTCGTAGGGCCGGTCTGCGACCGGTTCTCCACGGCGGGCGGCACCTCGATCTGCCTGGTCGCCAACCCGGGCGTACCGGCCACCACGGACGCGGTGATCCTCGACCGCTCCATGCGGGAGACCCGCCGGATCAAGCTGGCCGGGATCCCGAACCGGGCGAGGGTGTCGCCGAGCGGCCGCATGGTCTCGTGGACCGTCTTCGTCACCGGCGACTCCTACAGCCAGGGGGGCTTCTCCACCTGGACCGGGATCCTCGACACCCGCACCGGCTACGCGGTCACCAACATCGAGGACATCCCGCTGACCCTGAACGGCCGCCGCCACCACGCGCCCGACGTGAACTACTGGGGCGTCACCTTCGCCGCCGACGACAACAGGTTCTACGCGACCGTGGCCACCCGCGGCGGCACGTACCTCGTCGAGGGCGACTACCGCGAGTGGCGGGCGCGGACGCTCAGGGAGAACGTCGAGTGCCCGTCGCTCTCGCCCGACGGCACCCGGCTGGTGTTCAAGAAACGGGTCTCCGCCGACCCGCGTCGCATGTGGCGGCTCCATCTTCTGGACCTGTCCACCATGCGGGAGACGCCGCTGGCCGAGACCGCGAGCGTCGACGACCAGGCGGCCTGGCTCGATGGACGGACCGTGATGTACGCCAAAGGCTCGGATGTCTGGTCGGTCCCCGCGGACGGTTCCGGCACCCCGGCCCCGCTGGTGAGGGGGGCCGCGTCCCCGGTCGTCGTCCCGTAGACCTTAGTCGTACTTCTCGTGAAGGAACATCGGATCATCCCCGAAGGGGAGGCGGGCACCCCGGCCAATTGCGATGATCGCGGTGTCGTGTTTCCGATGCGAGGAGATAGCGGGCGATGACCTTCGTACGACGTTCCAACCGGGGGCTCACGATCGTCGGACTCGGCATGAGCGCGGTGCTCATGACCTGGGCCGTCGCGCCGGCCGCGCCGGCCGCGGTGACCGGCCCCGGACCGGCGGCGGAGCTCGGAGCCGGATCGGCGCCGTCGGGGGCCGGGCGGGCGGTGCCGGCCGGGATCGACCGTCAGGCGCTCCGGCGCACCCTCGCGGAGATCCGGCGGGCCGGCATGTACGGCGTCTACTCCAGCGTGCGGGACGGCGACGCGTCCTGGGACGGGGCGGCCGGGGTCGCCGACGTGCGCACCGGCCGGCCGGTCCACTCCGGGATGCTCCACCGGGTCGGCAGCGTCACCAAGACCTTCGTCGCGGTGGCCATCCTCCAGCAGGTCGAGCGGGGGCTGATCGAGCTCGACGCGCCCGTCGCCCGTTACCTGCCGGACCTGATCCCCGCCGAGCGCGGCCAGAAGATCACGGTGCGGATGCTGCTCAACCACACCAGCGGCATCGCCGACTACATCGGCGGGGCCTTCCCCTCCCTGCTCCGCGGGACCACCGAGAGCCTGGACGACAACCGTTTCCGCGCCCTCCGCCCCGAGGAACTGGTGGGGTTCGGCCTGGCGGCCCCGTCCACGGGCGAGCCCGGACAGCACTGGTCCTACTCCAACACCAACTACATAATCGCCGGGCTGCTGCTGGAGAAGGTGACCGGCACCCCGGCCGAGTCGTACATCACCCGGCAGGTGATCCGCAGGGCCGGGCTGCGCGACACGTCCTTCCCCACCACGCCGATCATCCCCGGACCGCACTCCAAGGCCTACGAGTCGTTCTACGGGCTCATCGATCCGCCGCGCGACTACAGCGTCTACAACATGTCGTGGGCGGGCATGGCCGGCGCGATCGTCTCGACCACCGGCGACCTCGACCGGTTCTACCGGGAGCTGCTGGGCGGCAGGCTCCTGAAGCCCGCGCAGCTCGCGCAGATGCAGACCACGGTGCCGGTCACCGACGGGCAGGGCAACGTGATGGTGAACTACGGCCTCGGCATCTACGCCGAGGACCTGCCCTGCGGCCGATTCTGGGGCCACGACGGGGCCGTGTGGGGCACGGGCACGATCTCGCTGTCCGCCCCGGACGGCCGCCGCCAGATCTCCCTCGGGATCAACCTGATGAAGTACCAGCGGTTCGACGCGAACGGCGTGCTCCAGCCGCACCCGATCGACGACGCGCTCGGAACCCACATTTTCCAGGCCCTGTGCGGGCCCGGCGCGACGCTCTCGAAGGGCGGCCACCCCTTCCGGCCCTTCCCGACCCAGCAGACCCTCGTCAAGAGGTAACCGCCCGGGGCCGCCTCCGGCTCCGGGCGGCCGGAGGCGCCGCCGGTTCAGCGCCTGTTCGCCTCCACGGACGGCTCGGGGAGGCCGGGGCGGTGCCCGTCCGCCGGTTCAGCGCCGGCGGTGGTGCGCCTTCCAGCGTCTCCACTTCGCCTTCCAGCCTCGGTAGCCGTGGCCCCCGCCGCGGGCGTGCGTCCCCGCGGGCTCGTCCGCCCGGGGGGCGCCGCTCCGGGGTTCGTCACCGCGCCGCTCACCGGCGCGGCGCTCGGCCTCCAGGAGCTTGTCCAGCCCCGGGGTGTAGCCGCCGCCGAATCGGCTCATGTCCGGGTGACGGAAGGAGGACGGGGCGACGTTCCGCAGCGCGGCGGACATCGACGACACCCAGATGGGGCCGGGCAGGGAGGCGCCCTGGACCTGACCGTAGTACTCGCCGCCGATCGTCACGTCGCGCAGCGGGTGGCGGTAGGAGCCCCGGATGTCGCCCAGGCTGACCGCGGCGGCCATGTCGGGGGTGTAGCCGGCGAACCACGCCGAGGTGTAGCCGTTGTTGGTGCCGGTCTTACCCCCCGCGTCGCGGCCGATGCTCTGGCCCGTCATGGTGCCCTTGGTGAACACCCCGGACAGGATGTGGTTCACCGCGTCGGCCACGCCACGATCGATCGCCTGCCCGCAGCTCGGCGGCACGGTGGTGCGGGTGCCGTCCCGCTCGACCATGTCGAGGATGGCCATCGGGCGGCAGTAGCGACCGCGCGCGCCGAACGCGGCGAACGCCGCCGCCACCGTCACCGGGTCCATCTCGTTGACCCCGAGGGTGAAGGTCGGGACCTCGCGCAGCGGCGTGCCGTCCGCGCGGGCCACGCCGAGCGCCTTGGCGGTCTTGATCACCTGGCAGAGGCCGACCCGCCGCTCCAGCATCATGTAGAAGATGTTCACCGACTTCCAGGTGCCGGTGGAGATGCTCTGCGGGCCACCGCTCCCCTCGCCGCTGGCGTTGAAGATCTCCGCGTTGGGGTCGTTCACCCGGCGCCCCCGGCAGTCGCGGTAGCCGCCGGCGGGCACGAACCGGCCCGGCGTCATGAAGCCGTCGTCGAACCGCCAGCCCTGGCCCAGCGCGGTGGCCAGGGTGAACACCTTGAACGTGGACCCGGCCTGGAAACCCATGCCGCCGCCGTGGGCCACGTCGGCCGGCAGGTTGTAGGTGGTGCTGGGGCCGTTCCTGACGTTGCCGGAGTTGCGGCCGTATCTCTTGCTCGCGGCCATCGCCCTGATCCGCCCGGTTCCCGGTTCGACCATCGCCTCTGCCGCGACCTCGGTGTCCTCCGGGGACACCCGGGAGGAGATGGCCCGCTGCGCGGCCCGCTGGACGTTCGGGGCCAGGGTGGTCCGCAGCACGATGCCGCCCCTGGCCAGGCGGCGCTCCCGCTCGGCGCGGCTGTGACCGAACACCGGGTTGTTCAGCAGTTCCCGGTGGACGTAGAGGCAGAAGTAGGAGTAGGGGCTCCCGCCGCAGCCGCCGGGTTCCGGCTTCAGGCGGATGTCCAGCGGCTTGCGCTTGGTGGCCTCGGCCTGGGCCTGGGGAATGTTCCCCACCTGGGCCATCCGGTCCAGGACGATGTCCCGGCGCTCCCGCAGGCGCTGGCGGCGCTGCCGGCCCAGCGAGGGGTCCGTCGAGTACGGCGTGCGCACCGCGCCGGCCAGCGTCGCGGCCTGCCGCAGCGACAGCCTCGACGCCGGGACGGAGAAGAACCGCTGGGCCGCGGCCTCGACCCCGAACGCCCCCGCGCCGAAGTAGGCGATGTTGAGATAGCGTTCCAGGATCTCGGCCTTGGAGTACTTGTTCTCCATCGCCAGCGCGTACCGCAGCTCGTTGATCTTGCGCCTGATGCTCGGTTCACGGGCCCTGGCCCGCTCGGCGTCGGTCTCGGCGTTCTCGATCAGGATGTTCTTCACGAGCTGCTGGGTGAGCGAGGATCCGCCCTGCCGTACCCCGCCGGCCTGGGTGTTGGTCACCAGCGCCCGCAGTGTCCCCTTGATGTCCAGGCCCGCGTGCTCGTAGAACCGGGAGTCCTCGATCGCCACGATCGCCTGGCGCATGACCGGGGCGACCTGGTCGAGCCTCACGATCTTCCGGTTCTCCGTGTAGAACTGGGCGAACTGCCTGCCGTTCTTGTCCAGGAGCACCGTGCGCTCGGGGAGCGGGTCCTCGCGCGGGCTGGGCGGCAGGTCGATGAAGGTGCGCGCGACCCCGTTGGTGGTGATCCCGGCCCCGCCGACCACCGGCAGGGCCACGGCTCCCATCAGCAGCCCGCCGAGCACCCCGCAGAACGCCAGCCCTCGCAGGCACGCACCGGCCCCGCGCCTCACCTCAGATGATCGCTCTGTCACGGATAGTAACGTGCGGTCGGATGACCAAGGACAAACACCCGGCCGTCAGTCTTTACCCTTCCTGGACCACTTCCCTGCTGACCCGCAGGCCCAGGGAGGCGAACTGCTCGAACGGGCGGTGATAGCCCCGCTCGATGTGGTGCACCCCGCGCAGCGTGGAGGTGCCCTCCGCCGCCGCGGCGGCGAGGACCGCGGAGAAGCCGGCCCGGATGTCGGGCAGGGTCACGTCGGCGCCGCGCAGCTTCGACACCCCCCGCACGACCGCCGAGTGCTTGGCGTTGGTGTCGTGGTAGCGGCAGGCCGGGCCGCCGAGGCACACGTCGAAGACCTCGATCTCGCACCCCATCTTCTGCAGCGCGGGCACGTAGACCAGCCGGTTCTCGAACACGGTCTCGTGCAGCACCGACATGCCCTGGGCCTGTGTGAACAGGACCATCAGCGGCGTCTGCCAGTCGGTCATGAACCCCGGGTGCGTGTCGGTCTGCACCGCCGCGGCCCGCAGGCCGTCCGGCGCCGACGCCGACACGTAGTCGTCGGTGATGTCCATCTCGGCGCCCATCCGGGCCAGGGTGGTGATCGCGGTGACCAGGCGGTCCTGCGGGCACCCGTGCACGCGGACCTCACCGCCGGTGATCAGGCCGGCCGCCAGGTAGGAGAACGCCTCGATCCGGTCGCCGTTGAGCCAGGTGGAGGCGCCGCGCAGCCGCTCCACCCCCTCGATCACGATGCGCCGGTCCGGGCTGAGCTCGATGCGCGCGCCCATCCGCTGCAGGAACAGGGCGAGCTCCACCACCTCCGGCTCCATGGCCGCCCCCTTGAGCACGGTCTTGCCCTCGGCCAGCACCGCCGACATCAGGATCGTCTCGGTCGCGCCCACGCTCGGATAGGGCAGCTCGATCCGGGTCCCGCGCAGTCGCTTGGCCCTGGCGTAGACGCCGGTGTCGCTCACCTCGACCTCCGCGCCCATCGCGCGCAGCGCCTCGACGTGGAAGTCGACGGGGCGGCGCCCGATCGGGTCGCCGCCGACCAGCGGGACGAACGCCTCGCCCGCCAGGTGCAGCAGCGGGCCCAGCATCAGGATGGGGATCCGGTTGAGGCCGGTGAACGCCGCGGGTACGTGTGGGTTGATCTGCGCCCCCTGGGCGACCCTGATCTCGCGAGGGGTGATCTCCACGTCGATGCCGAGCGCCCGCAGCATCTGCGCGGTGATCTCGACCTCACCCACGTCGGGGGCGTTGTGGATCGTGCTCTCCCCGATGCCCAGCATCGCGGCGACCATGTGCTTGGAGACGCCGTTCTTGGACCCGCGGACCTCGACGTCGCCGCGGAGCGGCCCGGAGGGCTCGATCAGCCATACCTCTTCGTTCACTCCGACAGCGTAACGGGATTCGTCTCACGTCCCGGGGACCACGGGCCGGGGGATCGGTAACATCGGGCACATCAGTACAGACATAAGTACAGCGGGTAGGGGGGCACACATTGCGGCATGTGCGCGATTTCACAGTCACCGTGCTGGTGCTGGGCCTTCTCGGAGTGGCCGCCGGTGTCCTGTGGTCGTATCTCGCGCCGCGCCCGCCGTACGTGGTGACCGGTCAGGGGCCGACCCTGGCCGACCCCTCCACTCAGGCGCTCATCGCGGCGGACGGCTGGTTCGCCGTGGTCACCGGCGTCCTCGGGCTGGCGTGCGGCGCCGTCGGCTACAGCCTGTCGCGCCGGGGGCGCCCGCTCGCCGCGGTCCTCGGCCTGGCCGGGGGCGGCCTGCTCGGCGGATACCTCGCGCTGCTGGTGGGCCGGGCCGTCAACCTCGGCGCGACGACCGTCGCCGCCTCGGGACCGGCGGTGTCGGTGGTGCCGGGGCCGCTCGACCTGACCGCGCGCGGGGTGCTGTACGCCTGGCCGACGCTGGCCGTCGGCCTGTTCTTCGTCCTGGAGGGCGTCGCGGGCTACCGTGACTCGCCGCTCCGCCGCCCGTTCGGCGGGCGGGACCCCTACGGGCCGCTGTCCGACTACGACATCAGCCGCCGGTAGGGTCCCCGCCCCTCGCGACGCCGGTGCCATCGGTGGCGGGGTCAGCGGCAGGGCGGCCTGCGCGTGCCGTGGCCGGTGGCCCGCTCGAAGGCGTGGGCCAGCCGCAGCACCTCCAGGTCGGCGAAGGGGCGTCCGACGATCTGCACGCCCACCGGGAGCCCGCCGGGGGTGAACCCGCACGGCACCGAGGCCGCAGGGGCGTGCAGCACGCTGATCCAGTAGGCGGAGCGCATCCACGCCAGGTAGTCGGGCAGCGCCTCCCCGTTGATCTCCGAGACGTACGGCGCCTCCACCGGGAACGGCGGCACCTGACTGACCGGCGCCACCAGGAAGTCGTAGGCGGCGAAGAAGTCGCGCATCCGCAGGTAGAGGCCGCTGCGGAGCCGCTCGGCCCTGGCCAGGTCCGCCCCCGTCACGCCGAGGCCCTGCTCGACGTTCCAGCGCACGTTGGGGCCCAGCCGTTCACGGGGCAGGTCGCCGTAGGACAGCGCGTAGTACCACGCCCGGTAGATCCGGAAGGCGTCCTCGGCGTCCGACAGGTCCACCTCCACCCGCTCCACCCGGGCGCCCAGCCGGGCGAGCACCGCCGGGGCGTCCGCGGTGACCTTCGCCGTCTCCACGTCCACCGGCAGCCCGCCCAGGTCGGGGCTCCACGCCACGCGCAGCCCCGTCAGGTCCGTCTCCAGCGGCTCGGCGAAGGCCGCGCCGCTCTCGGCGATCGACAGGGGGGAGGCGGCGTCGAATCCGGAGACCACGCTCATCAGCAGCGCCAGGTCCGCCACGGTGCGGGCCATCGGCCCCGGTACGCCGAGGGTGAACCACGCGGCCGCCGGCGAGGGCGAGGGCACCCGCCCCGGCGTCGGGCGCAGCCCGACCACGTTGCAGAAGGAGGCCGGGTTGCGCAGCGAGCCGCCCATGTCGGAGCCGTCGGCCAGGGGCACCATCCCGGTCGCCAGCGCGGCGGCGGCCCCGCCGCTGCTGCCGCCCGCCGACCTCGACAGGTCGTAGGGGTTGCGGGTGGCGCCGAAAAGCTCGTTCACCGTGTGGGAGCCGGTGCCGAACTCCGGGGTGTTGGTCTTGCCGATCGTGATCGCCCCGGCCTCGCGCATCCGCCGCACGATGGGGGAGTCGCTGCCGGGGACGTGGCCGGCGAAGAGCGGCGAGCCGTAGGTGGTGCGGATCCCCGCGGTGTCGGTGAGGTCCTTGTGCGCGACCGGCAGCCCGTGGAGCGGCCCGCGGGGGCGCCCCCGAGCCAGATCCCGGTCGGCCTCCGCCGCCTGGCGGAGCGCGCGTTCGGCCACCAGGGTGACGATCGCGTTGACGCGCGGGTTCACCTCCTCGATCCGGTTCAGGTGCGCCCGGAGCAGCTCGACCGCGCCGATCTGCCGGGTGCGCAGCAGTTCCACCATCTCGGTGGCTGTCAGGTAGAACATCTGCTTCCCCCGATCGGTTACGGCCTGGGCCGAGTCTCACCGAAGAGCACCCCCGGCGCCTCGGCAACCTTCGACAGGATTTCCCGTGGGACCGTCGGCGGAACGGCGGAACGGCGGGGCGGTGGCGGGGCGGCCGGTCGGTGACGCGGTGCCGCGGCCGGGCGGTGGGGCGGCGGGGGCTACCCCGCCTTGCCGATGGGGGCGGTGACCGCCCCCGCCAGCCGTACCAGCTCCGCCGGGGCCGTCTCGATCTGCAGCCCCCGGCGTCCCGCGGAGAAGTAGACCGTCTCGAAGTCCAGGGCCGAGGCGTCGACGACGGTCGGCAGTCGTCTGCGCTGCCCCAGCGGGCTGATCCCGCCCACCACGTAGCCGGTGACCCGCTCCACCTTGGCCGCGTCGGCCATCGAGGCCCGCTTGCCCCCGAGCGCCGAGGCCAGGGCTTTGAGGTCCAGCCTGCCGGCCACCGGCACCACCGCGACGGCCAGCTCGCCGTCCACCTCGGCCACCAGCGTCTTGAAGATCCGCTCGTACGGCACGCCGAGCGCGTCGGCCGCCTCCTCGCCGTAGGCCTGGGCGGTCGCGTCGTGCTCGTAGGGGTGGAGGGTGAAATGCGCTCCGGCCTGGGCCAGCGCCACCGCCGCCGGGGTTTTCCGGTCTCCCCTGTTCCTGCTCTTGCTCACGGGGGAATTGTAGTGCCCAATCAAAATCTACAATGTAAAGATGGTGTCCGGATGGCGGACGGAACGATAGCGGTTGCCGGGCCTCCGTAGACTGGACAGGTGATTTCCCGTACCGACCTGCGCGGGGTCCTGCCGAAGGACCTGCGCGACGTGCTGCCCCGTGCCGAGCTCGACGTTGAGGCCGCCCTGGAGAAGGTGCGGCTGATCTGCGAGGACGTGCGGCATCGTGGCGCACGAGCCGTGCGAGAGCTGACCGCAAGGTTCGACGGTGTCGAACTGGAGTCCACCCGGGTGCCCGTGGAGGCGATCACCGGGGCGCTGCGGGAGCTGGACCCGAGGGTCCGCGCCGCCCTGGAGGAGTCGATCCGCCGCGCCCGGCTCGTCCACCGCGACCAGCGGCGCACCGACGTCACCACCCGGGTGGTGCCCGGCGGCACCGTCACCGAGCGCTGGGTCCCCGTCGAGCGCGTGGGCCTCTACGTCCCCGGCGGTCGGGCGGTCTACCCCTCCAGCGTGGTCATGAACGTCGTCCCCGCCCAGGAGGCCGGGGTCCCCTCCCTCGCCGTCACCTCACCGGCCCAGAAGGAGTTCGGCGGGCTGCCGCACCCGGCCATCCTGGCCGCGTGCGCGCTGCTCGGCGTGGACGAGGTCTACGCCGTCGGCGGCGCCCAGGCGGTGGCGATGTTCGCCTACGGCACCGAGGAGTGCCCGCCGGTCACCATGGTCACCGGTCCGGGCAACATCTGGGTCACCGCCGCCAAACGGCTGCTCAAGGGCCGGATCGGCATCGACTCCGAGGCCGGGCCCACCGAGATCGCCATCCTCGCCGACGCGACGGCCGACCCCGTGCACGTGGCCGCCGACCTGATCAGCCAGGCCGAGCACGACACGATCGCCGCCGCCGTGCTCGTCACCGACTCCGCCGAGCTGGCCGACGCCGTCGAGCGCGAGCTGCCCGGGCAGGTGGCCGAGACCAAGCACGCCGGGCGCGTCACCGAGGCTCTGGCCGGCCGCCAGTCGGGCATCCTGCTGGTCGACGACATGGAGGCCGGGCTGCGCGTCGTCGACGCCTACGCCGCCGAGCACCTGGAGATCCACACCGCCGACGCGCCCGCGCTCGCCGCCCGGGTCCGCAACGCCGGCGCGATCTTCGTCGGCACCTACGCGCCGGTCTCGCTCGGCGACTACCTCGCCGGATCCAACCACGTGCTGCCCACCGGAGGCTGCGCCTGCCACTCCTCCGGCCTGTCGGTGCAGACCTTCCTGCGCGGCATCCACGTCGTCGACTACAGCCGGGAGGCCCTGGCCGGCGCCGCCGCGCACGTGTGCGTGCTCGCCGACGCCGAGGACCTGCCCGCGCACGGCGCGGCGATCCGCGCCAGGTTCGACTGGGGGATCCCCTCATGAGGCTTGAGGACCTGCCGATCCGGGACGACCTGCGGGGACGGTCGCCCTACGGCGCCCCCCAGATCGACGTCCCGGTGCGGCTCAACACCAACGAGAACCCCTACGGGCCCTCCGCGGCCCTGGTCGCCGACCTGGCCGAGGCCGTACGGCGCGGCGCGGCCGAGCTCAACCGCTACCCCGACCGTGACGCCGTCGCCCTCCGCCGGGATCTGGCCGCCTACCTCGGCCACGGCCTGGGCGTGGAACAGGTCTGGGCGGCCAACGGCTCCAACGAGGTGATCCAGCAGATCCTGCAGGCGTTCGGCGGCCCCGGCCGCAGCGCGCTCGGCTTCGAGCCCTCCTACTCGATGCACCCGATCATCACCACCGGCGCCTCGACCGAGTGGATCCCCGGGGCGCGCGAGGAGGACTTCGGGATCGACCCGGGCAAGGCCGTCGCGCTGATCGAGGAGCACCGGCCCGACGTCGTCTTCCTGACCTCGCCCAACAACCCGACCGGCACCGCGCTCGCGCCGGAGGTGATCGCCCGGATCGTCGAGGCCGCGCCCGGCATGGTCGTGGTGGACGAGGCGTACTTCGAGTTCGCCCGGACCGGCACGCCGTCCGCGCTGACCCTGCTGCCGGGCAGTCCCCGGCTCATCGTCACGCGGACCATGTCCAAGGCGTTCGCCATGGCGGGCACCCGGCTCGGCTACCTCGCCGCCCACCCGGCGGTGATCGAGGCCCTGCTCCTGGTCCGCCTGCCCTACCACCTGTCGACGCTCACCCAGACGGCGGCGCGGACGGCGCTCGCCCACCGGGCCGAGCTGCTCGGCACCGTCGAGGCGCTGCGGGCCGAGCGGGACGCGACGGTGGAGTGGCTGCGGGGCAGGGGGCTGGAGGTCGCGGACTCGGACGCCAACTTCGTGTTGTTCGGCCGTTTCCCGGACAGGCACGCGATCTGGGAGGGCATGCTCGACCGCGGGGTGCTGATCCGCGAGGTGGGCCCGCCCGGGTGGCTGCGAGTGTCCGTCGGAACGACGGAGGAGATGGCGGCCTTCCGCGCCGCCCTGGAGGGAACGCTGTGAGCAGTCTTGCCGGAACCGAGCCGGCGAAGCGCCTCGGCAGGGTGGAGCGCGCGACCAAGGAGACCTCGGTGCTGGTCGAGGTCGACCTCGACGGCACCGGATACGTCGACGTGTCGACCGGTGTCGGGTTCTTCGACCACATGCTGAACCAGCTCGGCAAGCACGGCCTGTTCGACCTGACCGTGAAGACCGAGGGCGACCTGCACATCGACTCGCACCACACGATCGAGGACACCTCGCTCGCCCTGGGGGCCGCGTTCCGCGAGGCTCTGGGCGACAAGTCGGGGATCCGGCGGTTCGGTAGCGCGTCCTGCCCGCTGGACGAGTCCCTCGCCCAGGTCACGGTCGATCTGTCCGGCCGGCCGTACCTCGTGCACACCGAGCCCGGAGGCATGGCCCCGATGATCGGCCCGGAGTACGACACCACGATGACCAGGCACATCCTGGAGTCGTTCGTCGCCCAGGCCGCGATCTGCCTGCACGTCCACGTGCCCTACGGCCGTAACGCCCACCACATCGTCGAGGCGCAGTTCAAGGCCCTGGCCAGGGCGCTGCGCGAGGCGTCGGAGCTCGACCCCCGGGCCACCGGGGTGCCGAGCACCAAGGGCGTCCTGTGAGCGGCCGGCCGGAGGCGGAGGAGGCGTGAGCGACAACTGGCAGGCCGTCGCGATGGCCTTCGTGGCCATGTTCCTCGTCGGCGGGGTCGTCTCCTTTCTCAAGCAGGGGCTCAAGACGGGGGCGCTGCTGCTCGGCGTGCTCGCGGCCATGGCGACTACCGCGGCGGTGCTCTGGTGGTGAGGGTAACGGTTCTGGACTACGGGTCGGGCAACCTCCGCTCGGCGGAGCGGGCCCTGGCCAGGGTCGGCGCCGAGGTCACGGTGACCTCCGACTACACGGAGGCGATGGAGGCCGACGGCCTCGTCGTCCCGGGGGTCGGGGCGTTCGCCGCCTGCATGGAGGGGCTGCGCGCCGTACGCGGTGACCGGATCATCGACCGGCGCCTGTCGGCGGGGAGGCCGGTCCTCGGCATCTGCGTCGGCATGCAGATCCTCTTCGAGACGGGTGTCGAGCACGGCGTCACGACCTCCGGGTGCGGGGAGTGGCCGGGCACGGTCGAGCGGCTCGACGCGCCCGTCCTGCCGCACATGGGGTGGAACACGGTCAGGGCGCCCGGGGACAGCGTGCTGTTCGCCGGGTTCGATCCCGGCACGCGCTTCTACTTCGTCCACTCGTACGGTGTGCGGACCTGGCGGCTCCAGGCGGGCCCGGGGTTCACCGACCCCCTGGTCACCTGGTCCGAGCACGGCGTCCCGTTCGTCGCTGCGGTGGAGAACGGCCCGCTCACGGCCACCCAGTTCCACCCGGAGAAGTCGGGTGACGCCGGGGCCCAGCTGCTCGCCAACTGGCTCGCCACCGTCAAATGAGCCGCACCCATGTGAGCCGCCGGACGAGTCACCGGCACACGGGTCACCCCCAGGTGGGCCGTCGTCAGGTGAGCCGTCGTCGTGTGGGCTTCCGTCAGGTGGGTCACCGCGGTGTGAGCCCTCGGTGAGCAGGGAGCGGGCCAGGCGCAGGGCGGTGCGGGAGGCCGAGCAGGCCCGCCGGGCGGCCCTGCGCGCCGAGCGGGAGGCCAGGCTGGCCCGGCGGCGCGAGCGCGTCGGCCGGGTCGTCGCGCTCCTGCCCGGCAGGCCGGTCCGGATCGCCGTCCAGGGCGGGGTGGCGGCCCGCCGCCGCAGGGCGCAGAACGGCCTGGTGGCGGTCCTGTTTCTCATCGTTCAGGTGATCGGCTGGCTGCTGTGGTCCTCGTGGACCGCACGGTTCGGCCTGTTCGTGCTTTCGGTGCTTTTTGTACCGCTTTTTATCACCCTTGTCTTCGACCGGAGGTCTTGATCAGATGTCGCTAGAGTTGCTGCCCGCCGTGGACGTCGCCGACGGCCAGGCGGTCCGCCTGGTCCAGGGGGCGGCAGGCACCGAGACCTCCTACGGCGACCCCCTCTCCGCGGCGCTCGCCTGGCAGGAGGCCGGCGCCGAGTGGATCCACCTGGTCGACCTCGACGCCGCCTTCGGCCGGGGCTCCAACCGCGAGCTGCTCGCCTCCGTGGTGGACGCGCTCGACGTCAAGGTCGAGATGTCCGGAGGTATCCGCGACGACGCCTCCCTGGAGACGGCGCTGGCCACCGGCTGCCGCCGGGTCAACATCGGCACCGCGGCGCTGGAGAACCCCGCCTGGTGCTCCAAGATCATCACTGAGTACGGCGACAGGATCGCGATCGGCCTGGACGTCCGGGGCACCACCCTGGCCGCCCGGGGCTGGACCCGGGAGGGGGGCGACCTGTGGGAGGTGCTGGAGCGTCTTGAGGCCGACGGCTGCCCCCGCTACGTCGTCACCGACGTCACCAAGGACGGCACCCTGCGCGGCCCCAACCTCGACCTGCTGCGCGAGGTCTGCGCCCGTACGGCCAAGCCGGTGGTGGCCAGCGGAGGGGTCTCCTCCCTGGACGATCTGCGGGCCCTGGCGTCGCTGGTGCCGATCGGCGTCGAGGGGGCGATCGTGGGGAAGGCCCTCTACGCCCAGGCGTTCACCCTTGAGGACGCCCTGGCCGCGGTGAGCTCGTAGGACGCGTGACGCGGGAGGGGGACGTCACGTGAGAGGGAACGCGCCACCTCACCGCTCGGGCACCCGGGTGTTCAGCGGTGGCATCTGGGAGGAACGGTACCGTTATGCCCGTGCGGTGGTGGCCGGCCCGTGGGTGATCGTCTCGGGCTGCACCGCCACCGTCGACGGCGAGGTCCAGTACGTCGGCGACGCCTACCGGCAGTCGCTGACCGCCTTCGGCGTCGCGCTGGACGCCATCGAGACGGCGGGCCTGTCCCGTAGTGACGTGGTGCGGGTCCGTTACTTCGTGGTCGACGACCGGCACTACGACGAGGTAGGCCGCGCGCACGCCGAACTGTTCGGTGAGGTCCGCCCCGCCTGCACGGGAGTCCGGGTGGCGGGTCTGATCGATCCGCGCATGCTGGTCGAGGCCGAGGTCGAGGCGTACCGCGGATGAGGCGGCGGACGGGGTGGGACGCGGGGCCGTGTGCGCGGCCGGGAACGAGGAGTTGCAGATGACTGTCGCGGTACGAGTGATCCCCTGCCTGGACGTGGACGCCGGGCGGGTGGTCAAGGGCGTCAACTTCGAGAACCTCCGCGACGCCGGAGACCCGGTCGAGCTGGCCCGCCGCTATGACGCCGAGGGGGCCGACGAGCTGACGTTCCTCGACATCACGGCCTCCAGCTCCGACCGGTCCACGACGTACGACATGGTCCGCCGGACGGCCGAGCAGGTCTTCATCCCGCTCACCGTCGGCGGGGGGGTGCGCTCGGTCGAGGACGTGAACAGGTTGCTGCGCGCGGGAGCGGACAAGGTCGGCCTGAACACCGCGGCGATCGTCCGCCCCGAGCTGCTCACCGAGGTGTCGCGGCGGTACGGCGCGCAGTGCGTCGTGCTGTCGGTGGACGCCCGCCGGGTCGTCGACGGCCCGCCGACCCCGTCGGGCTTCGAGGTGACCACACACGGCGGCCGGCGGGGAACCGGCATCGACGCGGTCGAGTGGGCCCGGCGCGGAGAGGAGCTCGGCGCCGGGGAGATCCTGCTCAACTCCATGGATGGCGACGGCACCCGCCACGGCTACGACCTGGAGATGATCCGCGCGGTACGGCGGGTCGTGTCGATCCCCGTGATCGCCAGCGGCGGTGCCGGCGCCCTGGAGGACTTCCCGCCGGCCGTCGAGGCGGGAGCCGACGCGGTCCTGGCCGCGTCGGTGTTCCACTTCGGCCAGCTCAAGATCGGTGAGGTGAAGGAGACCCTCCGCCAGGCGGGCCACCCCGTCCGCTGACACCGTCGGCCATGGTGCGGCGAGGGGACCGGGATGTGCCGTCGTCGCCGAAGCGGGCCTTCAGAAGACCCGGAAGTGGTGGAAGAGCTCGTAGGCGGCGTCCTGCGTGGCGAAGGCGCGGGCCTCTGAGCGTTTGACGGCCAGGTAGGCGGGGCCGCGGAGCGGGCCGAGGGCGTCCATCAGGACGTCGTCGGCCTCCAGGGCGTCCAGGGCCTCGTCCAGGGAGCGCGGCAGGCGGGGAACGCTGCCCTTGGGCAGCGTGGCCGGATCGACGCCGACCGCCTCGCCGGGGTCGAGCCCCCGGCGGATGCCGTCCAGGCCGGCGTGGATGACGGCGCCGAGCGAGAGGTAGGGGTTGGCCGAGGAGTCGGAGGGCTTGATCTCCAGGTTGGCCGACGCCTCGGCGTCCCCGCCCAGGGGGGAGCAGATCCGTACCGCGGCCTCCCGGTTGTCCATGCCGTAGCAGGCGTAGGCGCTCGACCACATCCTGGGGGTCAGCCGCCGGAAGCTGTTCACCGAGCCGCAGGTCAGCGCGGTGAGCGCCGGGAGGTGCTCGATGAGACCGCCGATGAAGCGGTAGGCGAGGGGGGACAGACCGTAACGGTCGGAGGAGTCGCCGAACGCGTTGGTCCGGAGCTCGGGGTCCCAGAGGGACAGGTGCAGATGCGCGCCGTTGCCGGCCTGGTCGGCGATCGGCTTGGGGGCGAGGGAGGCCCACATGGACATGCGGAACGCGAGGCCGCGCACGGTCTCCCGGTAGATCACCTGGTTGTCGGCGGCGCGCATGGCGGGGGCGTGGCGGATGGAGAGCTCCTGCTGGCCGTGGCCGAGCTCGGGGTGGTAGTGCTCGACCCGGAGTCCCTGGGCCTGCAGGGCGCGGATCAGGCGCATCGTGTAGTCGTGGGCCTGGTCGAAGCCGGAGGTGGCGTAGCAGGGGCTGTCGTCGGCGGGGGCCAGCCTGTCCGGGCCCCCGCCGGGGTCCGGTGTCCGGTGGCCGAGGGTGAACTCGGGCTCGTAGGCGGCGACGGCGACATGGCCCTCCTGCGCCAGGGCGGCGACGGCCTCGCGCAGGAAGGCGCGCGGGCACGCGGCCCAGGGGGAGCCGTCGAGCTCGCGCAGATCCGACAGCATGGCCGCCGCGCCCGGGGCGTAGGGGAGGGCGACGAAGGTGGTGGGGTCGGGGACGAGCCGGACCTCGCCGACGGGGCCGAGCCGCTCGACCTCCTGGAGCTGGTCGAGCATGTTCATGGCCATCATCGCCACGGTGTGCCCGATGCCGGTGCCGAGTCGCTCCGCCAGCCGGGAGCGTGAGGCGGCCTTGCCGCGGATCACGCCGCCGTGGTCGGCGTACAGGAAGCGGATCAGCTCGATGCCCTCGGTCTCGACGCGTTCCAGAACGCGCCGCTCCGCCGGGTCGAGCGGATGAACCCCGGTGACGCTGTGACGGTCTGCCATGCTCTCTGCGTAACACGGCCCAGGGGATAGCGGAAGCACATCGCGCGATGACCTGGCACCACGGGGGACACGCCCCCGCGGAGAGCGGGGGCGGTGCCGAGGGAGACAGATCAAGGGCGGGACGGCCCCCACCGGAGGTCAGGTCAGCACGCGTGTGAAGAACAGAGCCAGCTGGTCTGCTCCCTTCACGATCCCGGCGAAGACACCGTTCACCGCACTCGCCGCCTCGGCGGGCTTGGTGAACAGATAAAAGGCCACGAACGCCACCGCTACGTAGGTGGCGACCTTCTTGACCTGCATGGGGGCCTCCTGCTGTTCCAGTCCCAGCCGTATATACCCGGATTTTAAGGATCTTTGGCATCTTCGGCCCGAGTGGCTCCCGGATTTTGATGATCATACCTGTCGTGCGGCGGTGATCCATGGCCGGATCGCCGGATCGGCATGGGGCACCCCCGCCATGGTGCGGTGGAGACGGGCCCGGTGTCCAATCTCGACTGCCAGATATACCGGTAGCGCTAGGGCGAGGTGGCCGGATCGCGCAGACCGGTGCCGATGTCTCGGTCCCGGGCGAACGGGTGATCGCCCGGACGGCCCGTGGGCGTCCGATCCCCGCCGGGCGCTCGCGGGCCGGCGGCGCCTCCGTGACGCCGGTGCCGCCGCCGCCGAGGTCCGCGGCACCAGCGAGTTCTTTCCCTTTCCGCAGAAGAAATCACTTTGAGTAACATCCTCGATTATTTGTAGGATAATAGGAGTTCGTATTGGTAGATGTCGTGAGGGTTGACTCTGGTATGTGGTCGGCTTAGTGTCTGACATTGGTCGCCGTATATATGTAAATCGACCAGTATGTACGGCGGGACATCTTTCTTTGCGGTCGCAGAGAGTTGAGGAGGTGTTCCATGCGGATCAAGCGTCGTGCCAAGGTGACCGCCCTTTCGGCTGTTCACCTGTGATGTGACGAATCGTCAGAAGGCCGGCACCCTCGGTGCCGGTCTTCCTCCTGTCTGACACTCCTCCGACGTCAAAGGAAATCGACGGTGTCTGTGAACCCTCTTCCGGTAAAGCCCTGGCTCAGAGCCTCCCTGCGGATCGGGGATAAGGGCGAGACCGAATTGCACACCTCCGGCGGAGTCCTGGAGGTCGAGGCTCCGGAGGGAATGAACAGGGACGATTTCCTCGGCCTGCTCAGGCTCCTCGACGGCAGCAGGACCGTCGAGGACCTGGAGCGCGAGACCGGTCTCGACGGCGAGACGGTGCGCGAGGTCGTCGGGCCCGCGGTGGTCTGGGGGCTGGTCGACGACGGCGCCGCCCCGGCCGCCTCCTCGGGACAGGCGGTCCTGTCACGCCTGGAGGACGTCCTCAACCGGCTCCTGGAGGATCTGGTCCTCGCCGGGCCGTTCTGGCGGCGGATCCTGGAGCATCCGGAGGATCTGCCGCACAACGTCTTCTTCGGCTTCGGGCTGGAGAACTGGTTCTTCCTGTTCCGGGAGAGCGAGTTCGACTCCGCCGTCCTCGCCCTCGCCGAGAGCGCCGACCTCAGGGTGATGCTCAACGACTTCTACCAGGAGGAGCACCGCCACGACGACATCGTGCTCCGGGCCTTCCAGCCCCTTGGCATCGCCCGCGACGATCTGCTGCGCGCCCGCCCGCTGCCGACCACGACCGCCCTGATCAAGATGCTGTCCTGGTGGGCGCGGACCGATCCGCTCTTCTTCGTGGCCACGATCGGCGTGCTGGAGGGCCGCCTCGACCCCGCGGGGGACGCCCTCGACGGCCCCGTCGCCTACGACTCCTTCCTGGCGGCCTGCGACAGGATCGGGCTGGAGCCCGGCTTCGTCGAGCCGATGCGCGCGCACGCCCGGGTCAACGCCGGCCACGGTCACGGCTCCGTCAGCCGGGCGCTGTTCGCCCGGGTGCCCGGTGTCGACCGGGAGACCGAGCGGCGCTGGCACGCCAAGGCGCACCTGTTCATGGAGGCGTACGCGTCCTTCTACAACGGGATCCTGGAGCACTACGGCGACCCCCGCCGTCCGCTGCTGCGCACCGCCGAGATCTGAGCGGGAGACACGTTGACCTCCTCCCCACGCCTGAAGGCGGGGGTCTCCACACTCAAGGAGTTTCGATGAGCGACTTCGCGGGCTTCCGGCGGCCCTCACTCCGTCCGGGCGTGCGGTCGGGCCCCACCGCGGACGGCGGCGTCGAGTTCACCTATCTGGACGGGCGCCGGTTCGTCGAGTTCGAGTTCGACGCCGACCGGGCCGAGCGGTTCCTGGACTTCGTCGGGAAGCTGGCCGAGGGAGGGCTGAGCGCCGCCGAACTGGGTGAGACGTTCCCCGGCAGTCCCCGGGAGTACGGCGAGATGCTCGCCGCGCTCGACGAGCAGGGCATGATCGCCGAAGCCGAGGCGCCGGCGGCGGGCGGGATGAGCGGGATCGGCGCCTACGCCTATCTGCGCCGGCACGCCGACCGGGTGCGCGCGGAGGTCCACAGCCCCCTGGTCCAGGCACTCGCCGACGGCACCGCGACCCGTGAGCAGCTCATCGGCTACGCGGTCGAGTACTGGCACGTCACCCACCTGTGCCCCCGCGCCCTCGCCCCGGTGCTGGCCCGCGACGACCTGGGGCCGCCGGTCTGGGAGGAGCTCATGCGCTTCTACATGACCGAGCGCAACCACGACCGCATGATGGAGAGGTCGCTGCTCGCGGCCGGCGTCCCCCGCGAGCGGCTGCTGCGGGCCCAGCCGCTGCCGGCCACCATGGCGATCATGGCCTCGCTGGGCGTGTACGCCTACAACTTCCCGCTGGCGCTGATCTCCACGCTTTTCCCGATGGAGGAGCCCGAGCCGGAGTTCCTGGAGCTGTTCCGTCTCCGCTGCGCCGAACTGGACCTGCCGGACGGCTTCGTCGGGCCGATCGCCGGCCACTCGGACGTGAACGAGGACGAGGCCCACGAGGCGGTCACCCTCGACCTGCTCGCCCGCCTTCCCTACCTGAGCACCGAGACGGTCCGCGAGTGCGGCAAGGCGGTGGCCGACGTGATCGAGCAGCGGGCCCGTCTCGACGCGGAGATCGTCTCGTGGTACGGCGCGGGCGGCGGCCTGCGCGACTTCGGCCACCACGACTATCCGACACAGGCAGGTCAGGCTCTCACGTGCGCCCCGCTGACATCCTTGGCATAGCCTCACTCGCCTCCATCTGGGGCACGAACTTCCTGCTGGTCGAGGAGGCGCTGGAGGGGGTCGACCCCGTCCAGATCGTGATCGTCCGGCTGGTGACGGGCGGGGCCGCCCTGCTGCTCCTGGCCCGTGCCCGCCGTACTCCGCTGCCCCGGGACGGCATGGTGTGGCTGAAACTGACCGGTATGGGGCTGCTCGGCCAGGCCGTTCCCTGGCTGCTGTTCGCCTGGGGGCAGCAGGAGGTCACCGGGGCGCTGGCCGGGGTCTACACCGGGCTGACCCCGCTGATGACCGTCCCGGTGGCGTGGCTGCTGCTGCGCGAGCGCCCCACTGTCGCTGAGATCGGCGCGGCCGTCGTCGGCTTCGCGGGGCTGGCCGTGGTCCTCGCCCCGTGGGGAGACCAGGCGCGGGCGCCGCTCGGCGGGCAGCTGCTCTGCCTGGCGGGCGCCCTGTGCTACGCGGTCGGCTACAGCTACGCCGGGCGCCTGATCCGGACGATCGCCGGCAGCAGGCTCTCCCTGGCCGCGGCCCAGGCCCTGGCCGCTTCGGCGATCATGATTCCGGTGGGCGGCGGCCGGCTTGTCCAGCCCGTCCACCCGACGTGGCCGATCGTGGTCTGCCTGGCGCTGCTGGGTGCGGGGACCGCGGTCGCCTTCCTGGTCAACTACTGGCTGATCGCCAGGGTGGGCCCGGTGCGGGCGTCGCTGGCGTTCTACCTGATCCCGGTGGTCGCGGTCGCGGCCGGAACGCTGGCCAGGCGGGAACGGCTCAGCCCGAACGAGGTGCTCGGCTCGCTGCTCATCCTCGCCGCGCTGGCGGCCCTGTACGCCTGGGAGCGCGTGCGGGACGGACGCCCCGCGCCCCGACCTCTGGAAGTGCGCTGACATGCGACTGTACGACGACTTCGGACTCTCGGTCGCCGTCGCCTCCGCGGAGGAGGCGCTCTCCCTCTCAGGAGATCTCTCCCGCGACCGGCGGGCGCTGCCGGGGGTCAACGTGCTGCGGGTGCCGGACCCACCGGCCGCGAGCTGGATCGACCTGGCCAGGGCCGGTTTTGTCCGCAAGCCCTCGTGGATCACCTGGACCGCGCCCGTGTGCGCGGG
The DNA here is from genome assembly GCF_053601935.1 of Streptosporangium sp. NPDC004631. Lineage (NCBI taxonomy): Bacteria > Bacillati > Actinomycetota > Actinomycetes > Streptosporangiales > Streptosporangiaceae > Streptosporangium > Streptosporangium sp. NPDC004631. Next base: position 111,433 of record NZ_JBSGCR010000007.1, read on the forward strand.
GGAGGGAGAGTGGCTGGCCCGGATGCCGAAACGGTCCCGCTACGACGTCCGCCGCGCCCGGGAGGCCGCGGCGGGCGAGCTGCGGCAGGTGGTGGAGCAGCCGCTCACCGCCGCCGCACTGGAGGAGTTCCTGGTCCTGTACGAGCGCATGGTGGCGAACATGCCCCACGGTGTGGGGTTCGCCGCCTCGCTGCGGGAGGGACTCCTCGCCGAGGAGCGCCACTACGCCGTCTACCTCTACGACGGGGACGGCATGGTGGGCGGCTGCCTCTGCCTGGAGAGCCCGCCGGCCGGCGCGGTGAGACTGCGCTTCTCCGCCGTGGACCCGGTGTGGCGCGACCGCAGCCTGGCCCGCGCGCTCTACGCCGAGTCCGTCGCGGTGGCCCGGCGCAAGGGCTACCGTCAGGTGACGCTGGGCAACGACCCCAACCTGTACGGGCACATACCGCAGCCGGGGCTGTTCACCTTCAAGGCGCGCCTGGGGTTCGTCCCCGTTCCCGCGGAGCCGTTCGGGATGAACCCGTGGCGGGACGAGGCGGACCTGCTGCTCTCCCTGGACGGGCTGAACGACCTCGTCCTGATGCTGGGCTACCTGGGGGACGCGGCGGGCTGGGACGAGTTCCCCGGTTACCGCCTGGAGGTGCGCAGCCGCCGTCCCGCCGACCCGGGCCGCTGCGACTTCCCCTTCGTCTTCGGGACCAGGCACCGCCTGATCCCCTGAACCGCCCCCCGGCCCCGGACGGGGCGGCTCAGACGCCCAGCGGCGCGTCCATCAGCCTGGCCACCGCCGCGTCGCGGCCGGTGACGTCGACCTCGGCGTGCCGCTGACGGCCGAAGCAGAACAGCAGCAGCTCGCCGGCCGGGCCGGCCACCTCGACCCTGGGCCCGCCCCTGGGGCCGCCGAGCGCGACGCCGTCACCGGCGCGGTGCAGCAGGACGCCCACCGGTGACCTGCGCAGCAGCAGGCGGCCACCGCCGCGGAGCCGCCTCCAGAAGATCTTCTCCAGGTCGGCGGGGAGCTCGCGCGGCTCCCAGCCCGGCTGTGCCCGCCGTACGTCCTCGTGGTGGACGAAGAACTCCATGGTGTTGACGGCCTCGTCCAGGCCGGGGATCAGGCCGTAGAGCCCGCGGGGGCCGGAGCGGACCAGCTCGACCAGGCCCGGGTAGCCGTACCTCGCCTTGAGCGACTCCTGGACCGAGGCGGTGTATCCGGCCAGCGGCTTGAGCGCGATGCCGCCGACGGCGTCGGGGCGGCCCTCGCGCAGCACGAGGTGGGCGGCGAGATCGAAGGTGGTCCAGCCCTCGCAGAGCGTGGGGGCGTCCGGCCCGAGCTGGGCGAACAGGTCGCCGAGGGCGGCGCGCTCGGCACGGGCGTGAGTCATCTGGTGATCCTAACAAGACCGTTGAGCACGCGATCGGGGCGGGAAGTGTTATTCCCCCGACGGGGGATCGGGGAATAAGCACGTGATCAGGCGTGATTGTGACCTAAGTAGCATTATTTCCTCCTGAAAGGACACCCCCCGAGTGGCGAGCAAGGTGACCTCCGCCGTCATGCGTCAAGGGCTCCGCGTACTCGGGGTGGCCATCAGGGCGGAGAAGGCGATCTTCGCCGCGGCGGTCCTGTCCAGCGCCGTCTACGGCGTCACGACCGTCGCGTCGGCGTGGGCCCTCGGCTGGGCGGCCGAGAACGTCGTGCTGCCCGCGTTCGCCCGGGGGGCCGTGGCCACCGGCACACTCGCGCTCGGCACGCTGCTGATCCTCGGCGTGTCGCTGCTCAAGGCGCTGGGCGTCGCCGGACGGCGATACTTCGCCGGGGTCATGCAGTACCGGATGCAGGCCCGCTCCCGCCGGGAGGTCACCCGGCAGTACCTCAGGCTTCCGCTGGCCTGGCACCACCGGCATCCCACCGGCCAGCTGCTCTCCAACGCCAGCGCCGACGCCGAGGCGGCCTGGGCCCCGCTGGCCCCGCTGCCGATGGCGGTCGGCGTGGTGGTCATGCTGATCACCGCCGCCGTCGCGATGGTGATCACCGATCCGTTCCTCGCCCTGATCGGCTTCCTGATCTTCCCGGCGATCGCGCTGCTCAACCTGGTCTACCAGCGCAGGCTCAGCCCTCTGGCCACCCGGGCCCAGCAGCTCCGCGCCGAGGTCAGCGAGATCGCGCACGAGAGCTTCGACGGCGCCCTCGTCGTCAAGACCCTCGGCCGTGAGGACGAGGAGACCGCCAGGTTCCGCGACCGGGCCCACGCGCTGCGCGACGCCAACGTCGCGGTCGGCCGGGTCCGCGGCCTGTTCGACCCGATGCTGGAGGCCCTGCCCACGCTGGGGGTGCTCGCCGTGCTGCTGGTTGGCGCGGTACGGCTGGAGAGCGGCGCGATCACCTCGGGCGTCCTCATCCAGGTCGCCTACCTGTTCACCCTGCTGGCCTTCCCGATCCGCGCGCTCGGCTGGGTCCTGGCCGAACTGCCCCGCTCCGTCGTCGGCTACGAGCGGGTGCGGGCCGTGCTCGGCGCGACCGGCTCCATGGAGTACGGCGCCGCCACGCTGCCGGGACCGGCCCCGGCCCGGCTGGAGGTCCGCGACCTCGACTACGCCTACGGCGACTCCCCGGTTCTGCACGGGGTGAACTTCGAGATCGAGCCCGGCCGTACCGTGGCGCTGGTCGGCCCCACCGGCTCGGGCAAGTCCACCCTCGTCCAGACCCTCGTCCGCCTGGTCGACCCCGCGCGGGGAGCGGTGCTCGTGGACGGGGTGGACCTGCGCGAGGTCGTCCGCGGCGGGGTCAGCGACGCGGTGGCGCTGGTCCCGCAGCAGACGTTCCTGTTCGACGACACCGCGCGCGGCAACGTCACCCTCGGCCGGGACGTCGGCGACGAGGAGGTCTGGGCGGCCCTGCGCCTGGCCCAGGCGGACGGCTTCGTCAGCGCGCTCCCCTCCGGGCTCGACACCAGGCTCGGCGAGCGTGGCACGACCCTGTCCGGCGGCCAGCGCCAGCGCCTGGCCCTGGCCCGCGCGCTGGTCCGCGATCCCCGGCTGCTCATCCTGGACGACGCCACCTCCAGCGTGGACCCGCAGGTCGAGGCGAAGATCCTGTACGGCCTGCGCGACGCGGGCCGGGCCTCGACCGTGGTCGTCGTCGCCTACCGGATGGCCACCATCTCCCTGGCCGACGAGGTCGTCTACCTCGAACACGGCAGGGTGGTCGACCGGGGCCCGCACGACGTGCTGATCGTCCGCTGCGAGGGGTACCGCAACCTGGTCACCGCCTACGAGCGCGAGGAGGCCGAGCGCGAGGCCATCGAGGCCGGCGCGCTCGTGGCCGACGAAGAGGAAGAGGTCAACGCGTGAGCTCCCTGCACCGGATCGAGAGGTCGGCGTCGGCCACCGTACGGCACGGGCTCTCGCTCACGCCCGAGTTCCGCAAGGGGCTGGCCGGGACGCTCGCCCTGGCCGTGCTGGCCACGGCGGGCAAGGTCATCGTGCCGATCGCCGTCCAGCAGACCATCGACAGGGGACTCAAGGGGGCGGCCCCGGACCTGCCCTACATCCGCACCGCCGTGCTGCTCTGCGCGGCGGCCGTGATCCTCACCGCGCTCTGCGCCTACCTGATGAACGTCCGCCTCTACAAGGCCACCGAGGCGTCCCTGGCCACGCTCCGGGTGCGCGGCTTCCGGCACGTGCACGATCTGTCGGTGCTCACCCAGAACTCCGAGCGGCGCGGCGCCCTGGTCTCCCGGGTCACCGGCGACGTCGACCAGATCAGCGTGTTCATGCAGTGGGGCGGGCTGATGGTCATCATCGCCCTGGGGCAGCTCCTCGTCGCCACCGTGCTGATGTTCGTCTACTCCTGGCAGCTCGCGCTGACGGTCTGGGTGTGCTTCCTGCCGCTCATGGTCCTGCTGCCGCGCTTTCAGCGGTGGCTGTCGGGCGCCTACACGCTGGTGCGCGAACGCGCCGGCGACATGCTCGCGGCCGTCAGCGAGTCGGTCGTGGGGGCCGCGGTGATCCGGGCGCACGGCTCGGAGGCCAGGACCGCCGAGCGGCTGGACGTGGCCATCGACGCCAACAAGGCCGCGCAGGCCCGTACGCAGCGGATCGTCGCCACGGTGTTCCCGCTGACCGAGATCGTCGCGGCGGTGGCGCTCGCCGGGGTGGTGCTCGTCGGCGTGCGGCTGGGGATCGCCGGTGAGATCACCGCCGGGCGCCTGATCGCCTTCCTGTTCCTGATCACGCTGTTCGTCTCGCCCATGCAGACCGCCACCGAGGTGCTCAACGAGGCGCAGAACGCCATCGCCGGCTGGCGGCGCATCCTCGGCGTGCTCGACACCCCGCCCGACGTCGCCGACCCCGGCGCGGCCGGGGTGGAGCTGCCGCGCGGCCCCATCTCCGTCTCCTTCGAGGATGTCGGCTTCTCCTACCCCGGCGGTGTTCCGGTGCTGACCGGGATCTCGGTGGACATCCCGCCGCGCTCGCGGATCGCGGTGGTGGGGGAGACCGGCTCAGGCAAGACCACCTTCGCCAAGCTGCTCACCCGGCTGATGGACCCGGTCACCGGGCGGGTCACCGTGGACGGTGCGGACCTGCGCGAGGTCCGCTTCTCCTCGCTGCGCGAGCGGATCGTCATGGTGCCCCAGGACGGCTTCCTGTTCGACGGCACCCTGGAGGACAACATCCGCTTCGGCCGCCCGGCGGCGACCGGGGAGGAGATCAGGCTGGCCCTGACCGAGCTGGGGCTCGCCGACTGGCTGGAGGGCCTGCCCGCGGGGCTCGCCACCCGGGTCGGCCAGCGCGGGGAGTCGCTGTCGGCGGGGGAGCGTCAGCTCGTCGCCCTGGTCCGAGCTTACCTCGCCGACCCCGACCTGCTCCTGCTCGACGAGGCCACCTCCGCGGTGGACCCGGCCACGGAGGTACGGCTGGCCCGCGCGCTGGAGGGCGTCACGCGGGGCCGGACCGCCATCTCCATCGCCCACCGGCTCTCCACCGCCGAGGCCGCCGAGGAGGTGCTGGTCTTCGACCGGGGCCGGATCGTGCAACGCGGCCCGCACGCCCGGCTCGTCGCCGAGCCCGGCGTCTACGCGGACCTGCACGCCTCCTGGGTCTCGGCCGCCCGTTCCTGAACGGGCTCCCCGGCGCCGGACGGGCTCCTGGAAACTCGACTGAAACCTACCGATTAATGATGATTAGTGGATTTTTGTCGTGATTGTATGGAAGAGAGCCCTGCCGGCCGGGCCCGTGACGATTAGCGCGCTCGCACGGAGGTAGAGGGCGGCAGTGAGCGAGAAGTCTCTGTCCTCGGGGGTGCGGGATTCATGACCGGTCTACTGGGTGAGGAACCCCCGCACGGGCAGCCGTATCCCGTGCTCGACGTGTGCTCCGCCGCGGCCCACAGCGATCTGCTCGACGAACTGCCGAACCTGCGGGTCCTGGACGATGACGACGACGACCCCGTCCTGGTGCGCCTGGACGGCACCCCGGTGGACACCTGGCGGGAGAGGTACCCCTACGGCGAGCGCATGGACCGGGCCGAGTACGACCGGAGCAAGCGGCTGCTCCAGATCGAGCTGCTCAAGCTCCAGTACTGGATCAAGGAAACCGGCGGCCGGCTGGTGGTCCTGTTCGAGGGGCGTGACGCGGCGGGCAAGGGGGGCACGATCAAGCGCTTCATGGAGCATCTCAACCCGCGCGGCGCCGGAGTGGTCGCGCTGGAGAAGCCGAGCGAGCGCGAGAGCACCCAGTGGTACTTCCAGCGTTACATCTCGCACCTGCCGGCCGCGGGGGAGATGGTCTTCTTCGACCGCTCCTGGTACAACCGCGCCGGGGTGGAGCGCGTGATGGGCTTCGCGACCCCCGAGGAGTACATGGAGTTCATGGAGCAGGCCCCCGCCTTCGAGCGCATGCTGGTCCGCGACGGCGTCCACCTGGTCAAGTTCTGGTTCTCGGTGTCGCGCTCCGAACAGCGCACCCGCTTCATCATCCGCCAGGTCGATCCGGTGCGGCAGTGGAAGCTGTCGTCCATGGACCTGGAGTCGCTGGACAAGTGGGACGACTACACCCAGGCCAAGGAGGACATGTTCCTGCACACCGACACCGAGGAGGCGCCGTGGACGGTGATCAGGAGCAATGACAAGAAGAGGGCCAGGGTCGAGGCCATGCGCCATCTCCTCAGCCTGTTCGACTACGACAACAAGGACCGCGAGACCGTCGGCGAGCCCGACCCCAGGATCGTCGTGCAGGCGGCCGACCTGCTCGACGACGACCGCACCCGCTGACCCGGCTCGCCCCCGCGCCTTCCCGCGCCCGCCCCCGCGCGCCTTCCACCCCGGCCGCCGGCCCCGTCCCGTCTCCCGCCCTCGCCTCGGCCCCCCGCCCGTCGGTCCCGCCCGCCGGTTCGGCCGGTTCGTCCCGCCCGCCCGCCGGGCCGGACGTCGTCCCTCCGCCCGGTTGCGGCACAATTACCGCATGTCCCTTGACCCCACCGTCGCGGCACGGTTGAAGCGCACCGGCGACGGGCTGGTGCCCGCCGTAGTCCAGCAGTACGACACCGGTGAGGTGCTGATGCTCGCCTGGATGGACGACGAGGCGCTGCGCCGTACGCTCACCACCGGCCGCGCCACCTACTGGTCACGCAGCCGCGGAGCCTACTGGGTGAAGGGCGACACCTCGGGCAACGTCCAGCACGTCAAGTCCGCAGCCCTCGACTGCGACGGCGACACGATCCTGCTCAAGGTCGACCAGGTGGGCGCGGCCTGCCACACAGGCGACCGGACCTGCTTCGACGCCGGCGAGCTGGCGGTGACCACGGAGTGACGGCCGGACGGGCGCTGTGGATCTGGGTGGCCGGATGCGCGGCGGGTGCCGCGCTCGTGCTGCTGGCCGCCGGGCGCGACTGGGTCACCGTGACGTACGGCACGCGCGCCGTACCCGTCTCCGCCGCGGAGCTGGCCCCCGTGCTGGCCCCCGCGGCCTGGGCCTGCCTCGCCGCGGTGGTCGCCGTGCTCGCGACCGGGGGCGTGTGGCGCAGGGTCGTCGGCGCCGTGCTGGCGTTCTGCGGGGCCGGGGTGATCGTGGGGGCGTGGACCGGCGGGCGCCCCGGCGCCGCCGCTGCCGCCGCGGCCGAGCACGCGCCGATGACCGCCAAGGCCACCGACGCCGTGCGGGTCGCCACCGCCCTGACCTGGCCGATGATCGCCGGAGCCGGAGGACTGCTCCTGCTCGCCGGGGGAGTGGTGGCCGCCGTCGCGGGCGGTCGCTGGCCGGGCATGTCCGACCGGTACGACCGCCCGGGGGCCGGGTCCGCCGGCACGGACCGCGCCGGCGGCCGGGCCGCCCCGACCGACCGGGAGCTGTGGGACGCGATCGACCTCGGCGCCGACCCGACGGCCGGGCCGGATGAGGAGAGCCCGGCCCCCGGGAACGACCGGGGCGACGGGCACCGCAGCGCGTGAGCGGGTCGCGCTGAGCCCGGCCCCCCGGGCGTGGGCGGCGCGGCGACCGGCGCCGATCGCCGGACCCCGGGGGGCCGCGGTCCCGCGACTCACGGTGCCCGTGGACCGGGCACGGTTCCCCGAGGCCGGGAGTCCCCGCGCCGGTCACAACTTGCCCACGGACCGGGCACGGTCTCTCGCGGTGGATCCGGTTTCGCTAGGATTCCGCCCGCGACTTTGTACAAAGGAGAGTTATCCATGAGCTATGGGAATCAGTCCGGTGGTTACGGGCCGCCGCCCGGTGGCGGCTACGGACCTCCGGGCGGATACGGGCCGCCGCCCGGTGGCGGTTACGACCCCTATGGCTACGGTGCGCAGCCACCCCGCGGCAACAACGGCATGGCCATCGCCGCGCTGATCATGGGTATCGCCGGGCTCTTCGTGTGCGGCATCACCTCGATTGTGGGCATCGTGCTCGGCCACGTCTCGCTGGGTCAGATCAAGCGCACCGGCGAGGAGGGGCGGGGCATGGCCATCGCCGGCCTGGTGCTGTCCTACTTCGGCGTCCTGTGCTGGCTGGTCGTGCTGGTGTTCTGGCTGGTCGCGGTCGGCATTTTCGCGGGTTCGTCCTCGTCACTGAGCGGGTAACGGGCATCCGGCCCCTTCTTGAGTATCGTGGCCGGTGACGGTCGTCGCTGGTGAAGGGGGGCGGACGGGCCGATGGTGATCGAACGGGCCACGAGGCCGGAGCGGACCCGGCGGCTGCGGGCCATGGCGGCGCCGCTCGCCGCGGCGCTGGCCGCCGGTGCCGCGGTCGTCTTCGTGGCCGTGGTGGACCCCAACGAGCCGGGGCACTACCCCACCTGCCCGTTTCTCGCGCTCACCGGCCTGTACTGCCCGGGGTGCGGTGGCCTGCGGGCGGTGCACGCGCTCGCCCACGGCGACCTCGGCGCGGCGCTCGGGTTCAACCCGCTCGTCGTGGTCATGGGTTTGGTGGCGGTGTTTCTGTGGGGGCGCTGGGCGCTGAGTTCCTGGCGGGGCCGGCCACCCGCCGGAAAAAGCATACATCCAGCCTATATATGGACACTTCTTGGCTTAATGATCGTTTTTTGGATAGTGCGAAATGTTCCTTTTGGGAAATTCTTGGCCCCATAGTCACCTATAGCCGTCACCCGGTGGCGGGGCAAGCTCGGCAAGGCCGATAGCATCGGCGAGACAAGGGCAATCGATCGGGAGGGGCCTTACTCGTGAGCGAGTGGAGCGAGCGGACCATGTGCACGGCGGTGTTCGCGAACGTGACCTCCGAGTTTCGCGAGGAGGGCAAGTGAGCGTGCTGGAGGAGATCCTCGAAGGGGTCCGCGCCGACCTGGCCGACCGGCAGCAGGCCGTGTCGCTGGCCGAGCTGAAGGAGCGCGCGGGCCGGGCGCCCACGCCCCGTGACGCCTACGCCGCGCTCGGCGGCGACCAGGTCGCGGTCATCGCCGAGGTGAAGCGTTCCAGCCCCTCGAAGGGCGCGCTGGCCGCGATCGCCGACCCCGCCGCGCTCGCCGGCGACTACGAGGCGGGCGGCGCCCACGTCATCAGCGTGCTCACCGAGCGGCGCCGCTTCGGCGGCAGCCTTGACGACCTGGCCGCCGTACGCGCCGTCGTCGACATCCCGGTGCTGCGCAAGGACTTCGTCGTCACCTCCTACCAGCTCTGGGAGGCCCGCGCCTACGGCGCCGACCTCGTGCTGCTGATCGTGGCCGCGCTGGACCAGAACGCGCTGGTCTCGCTCATCGAGCGGGCCGAGTCGATCGGGCTCACCCCGCTGGTCGAGGTGCACACCGCGGAGGAGCTCGACCGGGCGCTGGCCGCCGGAGCGAAGATCGTCGGCATCAACGCGCGGAACCTCAAGACCCTTGAGGTGGATCGCGACGTGTTCGCCAAGCTCGCCCCGAAGATCCCCGACGGCATCATCAAGATCGCCGAATCGGGTGTGCGCGGCCCCCACGACCTGCTCGCCTACGCCAGGGCCGGCGCCGACGCCGTCCTGGTCGGCGAGAGCCTGGTCACCGGCAAGGACCCGAGGGCCGCCGTGGTCGATCTGGTCACCGCCGGGGCCCACCCCGCATCCCGACCCGAGGGGCAGTAAGCAGTGACAGCGACAGACGGCATCCTCACCTCCGCGGACCTCGCGGGGAACGGTGTCCACGGCGACGACCCGGACATCCACGGCAAGTTCGGTGTCTTCGGCGGCCGTTACGTTCCCGAGGCGCTCATCCCGGCGCTGGACGAGGTGGCGGCCGAGTACGAAAAGGCCAGGAACGATCCCGCGTTCCTGAGCGAGTTCGACCACCTGCTGCGCACCTACGCCGGGCGGCCGACCACGCTCACCGAGGTGCCGCGCTTCGCCGGGCACGCGGGTGGCGCCCGGCTCGTGCTGAAGCGCGAGGACCTGACCCACACCGGCGCACACAAGATCAACAATGTGCTCGGCCAGGCGCTGCTGACCAGGCGGCTGGGCAAGACACGGGTGATCGCCGAGACCGGCGCGGGTCAGCACGGCGTCGCCACCGCGACCGCGGCGGCCCTGATGGGCCTGGAGTGCGTGATCTACATGGGGGCCGTCGACTGCGAGCGCCAGGCGCTCAACGTCGCCCGAATGAAGCTGCTCGGCGCCACCGTCGTCCCGGTCACCAACGGCAGCCGGACCCTCAAGGACGCCATCAACGAGGCGTTCCGCGACTGGGTCGCCAACGTCGACCACACCCACTACCTGTTCGGCACCATCGCCGGCCCGCACCCGTTCCCGGAGATCGTCCGCGACTTCGCCCGCATCATCGGCGTCGAGGCCCGCCGCCAGATGCTGGAGCTCACCGGCGCCCTGCCCGACGCGATCGCCGCCGCGGTCGGCGGAGGGTCCAACGCGATCGGCATCTTCCACGCCTTCATCGGCGACGAGGGCGTCCAGCTCCACGGCTACGAGGCCGGAGGCCGGGGCCCGGAGGCCGGCGAGCACGCCCTCACCCTGACCCAGGGCTCCATCGGTGTCCTGCACGGCTCGCGCACCTACGTCCTGCAGGACGCCGAAGGGCAGACGATCGACTCCCACTCGATCTCCGCCGGCCTCGACTACCCCGGCGTCGGCCCCGAGCACGCCTGGCTCAAGGACATCGGCCGCGCGTCCTACCACGGCATCACCGACGCCGAGGCGATGGACGCCTTCGCGCTGCTCGCCCGCACCGAGGGCATCATCCCGGCGATCGAGTCCTCGCACGCGCTCGCCGGAGCCCTCAAGCTGGGCCGGGAGCTGGGCCCCGAGGCGACCATCCTGGTCAACCTCTCGGGCCGGGGCGACAAGGACATGGGCACCGCCATGAAGTACTTCAACCTCTGACGACCGACTTGCTTCCCCTCCGGCCCCCGGAGGGGACGGAGGCCACGAACCGCAACGGGACCAAACGATGACGACTCTTCAGACGGTGTTCGCCAAGGCGAAGGCGGATGATCGCGCCGCCCTCATCGGATACCTCCCCGCAGGCTTTCCCACCAAGGACGGCGCCGTCGCGGCCGCCACCGCCATGGTGGAGGCGGGCTGCGACGTGATCGAGATCGGCCTGCCGTACTCCGATCCGCTCATGGACGGCCCGACGATCCAGGACGCCGTGCACCGGTCGCTGACCAACGGCACCCGCATCGCCGACGTGCTGCGCACGGTCGAGGGGGTGGCCAGGACGGGAGCCGCCACGCTGGTCATGACCTACTGGAACCCGATCGACCGCTACGGCACCGACCGGTTCGCCCGTGACCTGGCGAACGCGGGCGGGGTGGGCACCATCACCCCCGACCTGACCCCGGAGGAGTCCGGTCCCTGGCGCGCGGCCAGCGCGGAGGCCGGCATCGACACCGTCTTCCTGGTCGCGCCGAGCTCGCCGGAGACGCGCATCAAGGCCGTCGCCGCCTGCTGCACCGGATTCGTCTACGCCGCCTCGCTGATGGGCGTCACCGGCGCCCGCGATTCGGTCGGTGAGGCCGCACAGGGCCTGGTCGAGCGGACCCGTCCGCACACCGGGCTGCCCGTCTGCGTCGGGCTGGGCGTCGGCACCGGCAGGCAGGCGGCCGAGGTGGCGCGCTACGCCGACGGTGTCATCGTGGGGTCGGCGTTCATCCGCCGTCTCCTGGACGCCCCCGACGAGGCCTCAGGGCTGGCCTCGGTCCGCGAGCTGGGCGCCGAGCTGGCGGCGGGCGTCCGAGGCTGACCCATCCGGCGTGCCCGCGCCCTCCGGCGCGCCCGCCGTCCGGAGTCGCGGCCTGGAGTCGCCGTCCGGAGTGCGGCCGTCCCACCGGACGGCCGCACTCCGCGTTTCCGCCCGGCGCCGCCCGGTGTCTCTCCGGCTCCCCGCGTCTCCCCTCGTCTCCCCATCTCCCCTCCGTGTCCACCCGTCTCCTCGCGCCCCGCGCGGGCGCTCTCCGGGCAGTGGCACGCCTCAAGAGCCCCCGTTCCGCGCGGAGCCGTGACGCGCGGCGGTGGCAACCGGTGCCGTCGCCGCCTCAGGCGTACTCTGGAGTAGGGTTATCGCTTTTCGACCACATGTGAGACTCCATCTCGTCCACCCCGAAGCCCCCCGTCCATCTGAAAACGCCGCACGGGCCGTGCTTCGGTTACGATTTCCACTTCACACCGGCTCAGGCTGCCGATCCCGCAGGTAGGAGGCCATGGACAGAGACGGGCCAGTGGCTGGACGTGGAGGGCGCACGCCGACGACGGCGGGGGCGGCGCGGTGGCGGTCCCACCGGGACCCCTCGGACGGGCGGAATGCCCTAATTCAAGGTTTTTTGCATAAATATTTACCTACCGGACCAGCCCGCTTCCCGAGCGGCTTCCGAGATCGCCGGCCCCGGGGTTTTTATCCCGCCGATTGACTTATTCGATGCTTATCCAGCACGTGATGAGGTTCCCCCAGGGAACGCGTGTATCCGTTGAGGCCGGCCATGACGGAGGCCCGGAATGGGAGACGATGATGCTCGTGACTTCTGACAAGCAGGCCCCCCAGCGGTCACGCATGCCGAGTTCGGCGCTACCCTGGGTGACGACCGTCTCGCGGCTGGTGCTGGCGGGCGTGCTGATTGTCGCAGGTTGGGGCAAGATCGGCACCCCGGTGCTGTCCGTTCAGTCGGTCAAGGCATACAAGTTACTTCCAGACTCGCTCGCCACGGTGGTCGGCTACGGCCTGCCCATCCTGGAGATCGTCATAGGGGTGTTGCTGGTTGTCGGGCTGCTGACCCGGGTCGCGGGCATCATCTCCGCGCTGCTCATGCTGGCGTTCGTCATCGGCATCGCCTCGGTGTGGGCGCGCGGACTGCGGATCGACTGCGGCTGCTTCGGCGGCGGCGGCCAGCTCAAGCCCGGGGTGGAGCCCGACTATCTCGTCGACATCCTGCGGGACTTCGGTCTCTTCACGCTCGGCGTGGTCATCGCCTGGTTCGCGCCGGGAAGGCTCGCGCTGGACTCCGCACTCGGGCTGGCCCCGGAGCGGGAACCGTACGACGACATCGAGGGCGAGGACAGGGAACTCCGGGAAGAACTTCAGGAAAAGGAGAAGCACTGATGGGCAAGGCCGCGCGGGATCAGTCGGCGCGTGATCGGATCAAGGCACAGCGCGAGGAGCAGCGGAGAAAGGAGCGGCTCAAGCGCGTCGCGACGATCACGACCGTGGCGGTCCTCGCGCTCGGTGCGGTCGGGGCCGGCTGGTGGTACGCCGCCAACGGCAGCAAGCCGGAGGAGACCACCCAGGCGCTCGCGCCGATCACGGTGGCCGCCGACGGCTCGGTGGTGATGTCCGTGGCGGGGGTCGAGAAACCGGTGCTGGACGTCTACGAGGACTTCCAGTGCCCGGCCTGCAAGGCGCTGGAGGAGACCAGCGGAGCCACGATCAAGAACCTGGCGGCCGAGGGCAAGGTCAAGGTGGTCTACCACCCGATCACGATCTTCGCCCAGGAGATCAGCGGTGGCGTCACCCGGGGCAACTCCGTCCGTGCCGGGGCCGCGGCCCGCTGCGTGCCCGGGGGCGCGCCGTGGAGCAAGTTCCACGACCGGCTGTTCAAGGAGCAGCCCTCGGAGACCGCCGAGGGTTTCAAGCCGGCGGACATGGTCGCCTGGGGCAAGGAGGCGGGGGTGACCGACCCCGGCTTCGCCACGTGCGTGACCGGCCAGCTGAAGGCGCCCGATCACATCGCCTTCAGCGCCAAGATCCTGCAGGAGGCCAAGCTCGGCGGCACTCCGACGCTGAAACTCAACGGCACCGAGATGGGCAACGACGTGGCGTTCAAGCCGGCCGACCTCCGCAAGGCGATTCTTGATGCCGCCAAGTAGGCCGTGACACGGTAACGTCACCTGACATGCCCCTCGCCTCGATTCCCAGCCCCTCCCAAGGGGTCTGGTATCTCTTCGATGTGGTGCCCATCCGGGCCTACGCACTGTGCATCGTGCTCGGTGTCGTCGTCGCCGTCGTCATCGGTGAGCGTCGCTGGCGCGCCCGTGGCGGCGCGCCGGGCACGATCGTGGACCTCGCCGTCTGGGCCGTGCCGTTCGGGCTGGTCGGCGGGCGTCTCTATCACGTCCTCACCGACTGGCAGCTCTACTTCGGGCCGGAGGCGCCTCACCGGCCGATCGAGGCGCTGTACATCTGGAACGGGGGCCTGGGCATCTGGGGGGCCGTCGCGCTCGGCGCCCTGGGAGTGTGGTTCGGCTGCCGGGGCCGGGGGATCTCCCTGTCCGCGGTGGCCGACACCGTGGCCCCCGGAATCGCGGCGGCCCAGGCCATCGGCCGCTGGGGCAACTACTTCAACCAGGAGTTGTTCGGCAGTCCCACCAGCCTGCCGTGGGGCCTGGAGATCGACCCCGACCGCCCGGGGACGGTGCCGGGCGAGGCCACCTACCACCCGACGTTCCTGTACGAGTCGATCTGGGACCTGGGCCTGGCCTTCTTCCTGATCTGGGCGGGCCGCAGGTTCGCGCTCCGGCACGGCCGGGTGTTCGCGCTCTACGTCGCGGGTTACACCGTGGGCCGGTTCTGGATCGAGGGACTGCGGGTGGACAGCGCCCACCACATCCTCGGCCTCCGGCTCAACCAGTGGACCTCGATCATCCTGTTCCTCGCCGCGCTCGCCTACTTCTGGTACGCCAGGAACAAGACCACCGAGGAGTCGGTCGGCACGACGCCCGAGGCCGTCCTCGACGGCGGAGACGCGGCCGCGGCCGATCCGGTGGAGCGGACGGGCGAGGCCGGTCGGCCGGAGGAGACCGGAGCCCTCGGAGACGCCGGAGACCTCGGAGAGGCCGAGAACGAGGCCGCCCCGGAAGACGAGACGGTACCGGCCGCCTCCGCGCGCGGCCTGGCCGACACCGGGCGGGCCGACCCCGCGCACTCCGCGGACCTGGCCGACGAGGCCGAGACGGGAACGGAGCGGGACGGGAACGACGACCCCCGGGCGGGGGACGCGCCGCCCGACGTTTCCGGCAGGGAGAAAGAGAAACGTTGAGCGGCGGCGAGAGCGCGGCGCGCGCCGAGGTGCACCACGCCCACCGTGACGTCAACGGCGGATGGCTGCGGCCCTCGGTGTTCGGCGCGATGGACGGGCTCGTCTCCAACTTCGCCCTGATCGCCGGTGTCGCGGGAGGTTCGGCCGGCACCGGGGTCATCGTGCTGGCCGGGGTGGCGGGGCTCGCCGCGGGCGCGTTCTCCATGGCCGGAGGCGAGTACGTCTCGGTGGCCAGTCAGCGGGAGCTCGCCATCGCCGAGATCGACGTCGAGCGGCGCGAGCTCGAACGCCACCCCGAGGCGGAGCAGGCGGAGCTGGCCCAGCTGTACGTGGCGCGTGGCGTCGACCCCGCCGTGGCGGCCGAGGTCGCCAGGCAGATCTCCCTGAACCCGGAGAAGGCGCTGGAGGTGCACGCCCGAGCCGAGCTCGGGGTCGGCCCGGACGACCTTCCCTCGCCCAGAACCGCCGCGGTCTCCTCGTTCCTGTCCTTCAGCGTGGGCGCGTTCCTGCCGCTCCTGCCGTATCTCCTGGGGGTCACCAGCCTGGTGAGCTCGGCGGTGCTCTCCTGCCTGGCGCTGTTCGGGGCCGGCGCGCTGGTCTCCCGGATCACCGCGCGCGGCTGGTGGTACAGCGGGCTGCGCCAGCTCACCGTGGGCGTGGGCGCGGCGGGGCTGACCTTCGGTCTGGGGTATCTGCTGGGAGGCGCCGGGCTGTGACGACCACCCCTCCGCGCAAGCGCCGCCGCACCTCGGCCAGGACACAGAACTGGAGCATCCCCGGGCTGGAGGAGCGGGGTCTCAGCCGGCTTCAGCAGCGGCTGCTGGTGGCCGTCGCGTCCGTGGTGGGCGTGCTGGCCGCCGCGGTCGCCCTCACCTTCGCCATCACCACGCTCGGCAACGACTTCGTGCCCGAGCGGGCCACCGCCGCGGCCGTCTCCACCCAGCCCAGGCCCGACCTCTACAGGGGCTGGGGCTCGCCGAAGCTGTTCGCGCCGATCGCGCGGAGCGACGCCGATCCCGCCCCGCTGACGCTCAAGGACGTCTTCGCCGACAAGACCCTCAAGGAGGGCAGGATCACGCTGAGGCTGGCCGACACCCGGCTGGACGCCGACTGCTCGGCGGCGGTCTGGGGCCGGGAGCTGGTGGACCGGCTCGTTCAGGCCGGCTGCACCCAGGTCGCCCGGGGCGCCTACCGCAGCGCCGACGGCCGCTACATCGCCCAGTACACCCTGCTCAACCTGCGCGACACCGCCTCCGCCGCCGCGCTGGTCGAGTCGCTGACCAGCGGGCACCGGGGAGGCTGGGTCCGGGCTCCTGAGCCGGGCAGGGTGGTCTTCCCCGTCGGCGGTCACACCGAGGGCAGCGGCCACGCCATGGGCCACTACGCGGGCCTGGTCTGGATCGGCCGCGCCGACGGCGCCGACCCCGGTGCCAAGGACGACTTCGTCTCCCTGTCGCTGGCGGTCCGCGGCGCCGAGAAGGCCGTGTTCCGCCGGGTCGTCGCGGCCGCCCCCAGCGCCGCCCCGGCCCGCTGACCCCGCGCGTACGTCACCGGATCCCAGTAGGCTCATCGGTCATGCGCAAGTGGATCGCCGTCGCCGTCGTGCTCCTCTCCGTCGCGGGGGTCGCGGCCTTCCTGTGGGCGCGGGGCGGCGCGGACACCCCGCGACCGGCGACCCTCCGGAGCGAGAACAGCACCGCTCACTACGCGCCGATCGCCACCCGCGCCGCCGACCCCGATCCGCTGACCGTCGCCGAGATCTTTCCCGCGGGGGCGGTGACCGCGGGCGGGACCACGCTCACCGGTCAGGGCGCCGAGGCGCTCACCGACTGCGCCGCGGAGGTGTGGGGGAGCGCCGAGGCGGCGGTCGCCGGATGCACCCAGGCGCTGCGGGCCCGTTACACGACCCGGGACGGCCGGGTCTTCGGGCAGTTCGTCATCTTCAACCTGGCCGACGCCGCCGCCTCCGACAGGCTGGTGGCGGCGCTCGGGGCCGGCGGGTTCGTACGGCAGGTCCCCGGCGCCCCCGCCGCCTTCGACGCCTCGCGCAGTTGGGCGCAGGCCCGCGCCCTGGGCCACTACGTCACGGTGAGCTGGGTCGGCCCGGTGGGGACGGGCGACCGGGTGGACCTGACCTATCCGCAGCTCGCGGTGGACGGTCTCAGCCTGGCGATCCAGCGGCGCCTGGTGCGGTGAGGGAGGCCGCCACCGCGGCCGGGAGCTCGCCGAGGCGGTGGGCGGGCAGTTCGAGGACGGTGACGTCGCCGGCCCAGGGGGCGACGGCGGCGACGACCGCCCTGGCCTGCTTCTTGGTGAGATCCCCCCGGACGTCGATGAGCGCCTCACGCCAGGTGTTGGCGAGCTTGCCGTGGGCGTTGTCCAGGATGCGGCGCAGGATCCGGCCCTCGTCGGTCGCGGGGGGCGGGAGCCGTACGGCGTGCACCGTCGCGCCGTCGGAGGTCAGCTCGTAGACGGCGGAGAGCGGTTCGCGGGGGAGCTCCCTGGGCGGGGCGGCCAGGGTGATCTGGACGTGCCGGGCGCGGGTGGCCAGCAGCAGCCGGGGGAGCGCTGCCTCCAGCCCGGCCGGTACGGCCATCGCCACCCGCGCCGGGTCGCCGGCGTGGGGCTTGGCCAGCCAGGTCGACAGGCGGGTCCTCTGCACCCGGGGGAGGAGCTCCTTCGGCCAGTCGCCCACCAGGGTCTCCGGCGTCCCGTCGGGGGCGGAGACGGGGGTGGGTGAGCCGCCGGACTCCACCGCCTGGGGGCCCTGGGTGTAGATGGCCGCACTGAGGCCGTCGATCCGGGCGGCCACGGCCGGCCAGGTCTTGGTGGTGGGGCGCAGGACGTAGAGGTCGGCGGCCGAGCCGATGGCCTCGGCGCCGAGGTAGCGGTTGAAGTCGGGGTAGATGGCCTCGTTGACGAGGTTGAGCTGGGACAGGGCGTGCTGCACCTTCCACGCCAGGGCCGGGGTGCGCTCGCTCGCGCCGTAGGCCAGCAGGATCCGGCCCTGCTCGCGGTCGCGCAGGCCCTCCGCGGCGCGGGCGACGAACAGCCCGACCCCCTCGGGGGTGTAGGGCGGGTCGGTGATCGCCAGGTCGGCCCATGACCGCGCGGACGGCGGCAGACCCAGGCGCAGGTCGGCCCAGCGGGTCCGCACGGGCAGGCCGAGCCGTTCGGCCTGCCCGGCGATGTAGCCGAGGATGCGCTCGTCGATGTCGATCACGGTCACCTCCAGGCCCGGGTGGAGCATGGTGACCGCCAGCGAGGTGAGGTCGTGGTCGCCGACGCAGAGCAGCCGGGCCCCGTCCAGCCAGAACCGGGCGTCGAGCAGCAGCGCCCGCCGGACCACGGTGTCGCCGGTCGCGGCCACGTGGTCCAGCGTGTGGCGGCCGCGGGGCGCTCCGGCGATCAGCTCGTCCATCCGGGCGACCAGGTCGGCGTGTCCGGGCAGCAGATGCGCCACCGGGTCGGCCGGCGCGGCGTCGCGCACCGCGAGGCCGGGCAGCGGCCCGCGGAGCCGGAACCGGTCGCCGGCGCGCTCCAGGTCCATCTCGCGCAGCAGGGTCTCGACGGTCCGCCGTGACGTCGCGGTCTCCCGGACCAGATCGGCCAGTGTCCACCAGCGGCCGTCCCCCAGCGCCGCCAGCACCGCCCTCGGCCGTCTGCCGTCCACGCCCGCCCGTGCGAGGAGTTCCGCGATCGCTTCCATGGGGCCACCCTAGAGCCCTCACCTGGAATGTCGTGCCTCGCTGGGATGTTGGTCAAAGGGGGCATATATGGAGTAAATGGTCACTATGCGGACGGGGTGGGTAGGTTTCCGACAGGGTACGGTAATGTCTATCCACCACGCAGCAGGGCCAACGTCGTCCCTTTGCTTGATCCAAAAAAGCAAGACGACGGGAGGGATTCAATGCCTGCTGCCCACTCCGGCTTTCCCGAGCCCCAGGGCCTCTACCACCCCTCGCACGAGCACGACGCCTGCGGCGTCGCCATGGTCGCCGATGTCGCCGGACGCCGTAGTCACGACATCGTCGTCAAGGCGCTGACGGCACTGCGCAATCTCGATCACCGGGGAGCCCAGGGGAGCGAGCCGGACACCGGGGACGGTGCCGGCATCCTCACCCAGATCCCCGACGCGCTTCTCCGCGCGGAGGCCGGCTTCCCGCTCCCCGAGGCGGGTCGCTACGCGGTCGGGACCGCCTTCCTGCCCGACGCCCCCGGCGGACGCCGGACCGCGGTCCGGATGATCGAGGAGATCGCGGCGGAGGAGGGCCTGACGGTCCTCGGCTGGCGGGACGTCCCGACCGACCCGACGCTCCCCGGGCCGAGCGCCCGCGCGGTGATGCCGTTCTTCCGGCAGCTCTTCGTGGCCTCCCCGAACGGCGAGCGCGGCCTGGAGCTGGACCGGCTGGCCTTCTGCCTGCGCAAGCGGGCCGAGCACGAGGCGGACGTCTACTTCCCCTCGCTGAGCGCCCGGACCATCGTCTACAAGGGCATGCTCACCCCCTCGCAGGTCGAGCCGTTCTTCCCCGACCTGGCCGACGAGCGCTACGAGACCGCGATCTCACTGGTCCACTCGCGTTTCTCCACCAACACCTTTCCCTCGTGGCCGCTGGCGCACCCCTACCGTTACGTCGCCCACAACGGCGAGATCAACACGGTCAGGGGCAACCGCAACTGGATGCGGGCCCGCGAGGCCATGCTGAGGACCGCGGCCCTCCCGGGCGACCTGTCGCGTCTCTTCCCGATCTGCGACCCGGACGGCTCCGACACCGCCTCCTTCGACGAGGCGCTGGAACTGCTCCACCTCGCCGGTCGCGGGCTGCCCCACGCGGTGCTGATGATGATCCCCGAGGCGTGGGAGAACAACACCGAGATGGACCCCGCGCGGCGGGCGTTCTACGAGTTCCACTCCACGCTCATGGAGGCGTGGGACGGCCCCGCCTCGATCACCTTCTCCGACGGCACGCTGGTCGGCGCGGTCCTCGACCGCAACGGCCTGCGCCCCGGCCGGTTCTGGGTCACCGCCGACGGCCTCGTCGTCCTGGCCTCCGAGGCCGGTGTCCTCGACATCGCCCCGGGAGACGTGGTCCGCAAGGGCCGCCTGCAGCCCGGCAGGATGTTCCTGATCGACACCGGGCGCGGCAAGATCATCGAGGATGACGAGATCAAGGCCGAGCTCGCCGCCGAGCTGCCCTACGCCGACTGGCTGCACGCCGGGCTGGTCCGCTTCGAGGAGCTCCCCGCCCGCTCACGCGCGGTCGTGCCGGGGGCGCACGACGTCGAGGGACCGACCCGCGAGGCGCTGATCAGGCGGCAGCAGACCTTCGGCTACACCGAGGAGGAGCTGCGGATCATCCTGTCGCCGATGGCCAGGGCCGGTGCCGAGCCGATCGGCTCCATGGGCACCGACACCCCGGTCGCGGTGCTCAGCGACCGGCCCCGGCTGCTGTTCGACTACTTCAGCCAGCTGTTCGCCCAGGTCACCAACCCGCCGCTGGACGCCATCCGCGAGGAGCTCGTCACCTCACTGGCCAGCACGCTCGGCCCCGAGGGCAACCTGCTCGACCCCGGTCCGGCCTCCTGCCGCCAGCTGGTGCTGCCCTACCCGGTGATCGACAACGAGGAACTCGCCAAGATCATCCACATCAACGACGAGGGCGCGCTGCCGGGCTTCCACCCGCACGTCGTCTCCGGCCTGTACCGGGTCCGGGGCGGCGGCGAGGCGCTGCTGCACCGGCTTGAGGAGATCCGGGCCGAGGTGTCCGAGGCGATCGAGGGCGGGGCGCGGATCATCGTGCTCTCCGACCGCGGCTCCTCGGACGTCCTGGCGCCGATCCCGTCGCTGATGCTCACCGGCGCGGTCCACCACCACCTCATCGCGGAGAAGACCCGCACCCGGGTCGGGCTGGTCATCGAGACCGGCGAGGCCCGCGAGACCCACCACATGGCACTGCTCGTCGGCTACGGCGCGGGCGCGATCAACCCCTACCTCGCCATCGAGACCGCCGAGGACCTGGCCGGCTCCGGCGTGCTGGGCGTCGACCGGCACAGGGCGGTGCGCAACCTCGTCAAGGCGTACGGCAAGGGCGTGCTGAAGGTCATGTCCAAGATGGGGGTCTCCACCGTCGCCTCCTACACCGGTGCGCAGATCTTCGAGGCGCTCGGTCTGGACGACGTCGTCGTCCAGACCTGCTTCGCCGGGACGACCTCCCGGCTGGGCGGTGTCGGCTTCGACGTCCTCGCCAGGGAGGTCGCGCTCCGGCACGGGCGCGCCTACCCGCGAGCCGAGAACGCCCACCGGCGCCTGGAGGTCGGCGGCGAGTACCAGTGGCGCCGCGAGGGCGAGCCGCACCTGTTCAACCCCGAGACCGTCTTCAAGCTCCAGCACGCCACCCGCTCGCGCCGCTACGAGATCTTCAAGGAGTACACCGCCCTGGTGGACTCCCAGGCCGCCAGGCTGATGACGCTGCGCGGCCTGTTCGCCTTCCGGGAGGGTGTCCGCGCGCCGGTCCCGATCGACGAGGTCGAGCCGGTCACCGAGATCGTCAGGCGGTTCTCCACCGGAGCCATGTCCTACGGCTCCATCTCCATGGAGGCGCACGAGACGCTCGCCGTCGCGATGAACCGGCTCGGCGGCAAGTCCAACACCGGCGAGGGCGGCGAGGACCCCGAACGGCTCCACGACCCCGCCCGCCGCTCGGCCATCAAGCAGGTGGCCTCCGGCCGCTTCGGTGTGACGTCGGAGTATCTCGTCAACGCCGACGACCTGCAGATCAAGATGGCCCAGGGCGCCAAGCCCGGTGAGGGCGGTCAGCTCCCCGGCCACAAGGTCTACCCGTGGATCGCCAGGACGAGGCACTCCACGCCGGGGGTCGGCCTCATCTCGCCGCCGCCGCACCACGACATCTACTCCATCGAGGACCTCGCCCAGCTCATCCACGACCTGAAGAACTCCAACCCGGCCGCCCGGGTGCACGTCAAGCTCGTGGCCGAGGTCGGCGTCGGCACGGTCGCCGCCGGCGTGTCCAAGGCCCACGCCGACGTCGTGCTCATCTCCGGCCACGACGGCGGCACCGGCGCCTCCCCGCTGACCTCGCTCAAGCACGCCGGCGCCCCCTGGGAGCTCGGTCTGGCCGAGACTCAGCAGACGCTGCTGCTCAACGGCCTGCGCGACCGGATCGTCGTGCAGGTCGACGGCCAGCTCAAGACCGGCAGGGACGTGGTCGTCGCCGCGCTGCTCGGCGCCGAGGAGTACGGCTTCGCCACCGCCCCGCTGGTGGTCTCCGGCTGCGTGATGATGCGCGTCTGCCACCTGGACACCTGCCCGGTCGGCGTCGCCACCCAGAACCCCGAACTGCGCAGGCGCTTCACCGGCAGGCCGGAGTTCGTGGTGAACTTCTTCGAGTTCATCGCGGAGGAGATCCGCGAGTATCTCGCCGCGCTGGGCTTCCGCAGTCTCCAGGAGGCCGTCGGCCACGCGGAGATGCTGGACACCACCCCGGCCGAGCGGCACTGGAAGGCCGCGGGGCTGGACCTGGCCCCCATCCTGCACCGGCCGGAGCTGCCCGAGGGCACCCCGCTGCACCGGATCAGGGAGCAGGACCACGGGCTGGCCGGGGCGCTGGACCACACCCTGATCCAGCTCGCCGAGGGCGCCCTCGACCACGCCGAGCGGGTCACCCTCGAACTGCCCGTCCGCAACGTCAACCGTACGGTCGGCACCATGCTCGGCTACGAGGTGACCAGGCGGTACGGCGGGGCCGGCCTGCCCGACGACACCATCGACGTCCGGTTCACCGGCTCGGCGGGCAACTCCTTCGGCGCCTTCCTGCCCGGGGGCGTCACTCTGCGCCTGACGGGCGACGCCAACGACTACCTCGGCAAGGGGCTGTCCGGCGGACGGATCACGGTCCAGCCGCACGACGAGGCCCCGCTGGAGGGCCAGATCATCGCCGGCAACGTCGGCCTGTACGGCGCGACCTCCGGTGAGGCGTTCATCCGCGGCGCCGTGGGCGAGCGGTTCTGCGTCCGCAACTCCGGCGCCACCGCCGTGGTCGAGGGCGTCGGAGACCACGGCTGCGAGTACATGACCGGTGGGAAGGCCGTCGTCCTCGGCCCGACCGGCCGCAACTTCGCCGCCGGCATGTCCGGTGGCGTCGCCTACCTGCTCGACCTCGACGTCGCGCGGGTCAACCGGGAGATGGTGGAGATCGAGGAGCTCGACGAGCCCGACTCCGACGCGCTCAGGGAGATCGTCGAGGCGCACCTGACGGAGACCGGCTCCACGGTCGCCAAGGCGCTCCTTACCGACTGGGACCCGGCGCGCTTCCGCAAGATCATGCCGACCGACTACCGGCGGGTGCTCCACGCCGCCGAGACCGCACGGCTTGAGGGCCGCGACGTCGACGAGGCGGTCATGGCCGCCGCGATTCAGGGGTGACGCCGATGTCGGCACAGATCGCGGCGGTCACGACCGGCCGCCCTCACCAGACGCTCCAGGGATAAGGGGGGACACCGATGGCTGACCCGAAGGGCTTCATCACTCACGGGCGCGAGCTGCCGGCCCGCCGCCCGGTGGACGTGCGCATCCGCGACTGGCGGGAGGTCTACGAGGACTTTCCGGCCCCCGCGCTCACCCGGCAGGCCGCGCGCTGCATGGACTGCGGCATCCCGTTCTGCCACAACGGCTGCCCGCTGGGCAACCTCATCCCCGAGTGGAACGACCTGGTTTACCGCGACGACTGGCGGGAGGCCGCCGAACGCCTGCACGCCACCAACAACTTCCCGGAGTTCACCGGCCGTCTCTGCCCCGCGCCCTGCGAGGCGGCGTGCGTGCTCGGCATCAACTCCGACCCGGTGGCGATCAAGCGGGTCGAGGTCGAGATCATCGACCGCGCCTTCGCCGAGGGCTGGGTCGTCCCCCGGCCCCCGGCGGAGAGGACCGGCAGGCGGGTCGCGGTCGTCGGTTCGGGTCCGGCGGGTCTGGCCGCCGCCCAGCAGCTCACCAGGGCCGGGCACGACGTGGTGGTCTTCGAACGCGCCGACCGCGTCGGCGGCCTGCTCCGCTACGGCATCCCCGAGTTCAAGATGGAGAAGCGGCACGTCGACCGCAGGCTCGCGCAGATGCGGGCCGAGGGCACCGAGTTCCGCACCGGGGTCGACGTCGGCGTCGACGTCACCGCGACCAGGCTCCGCGAGGAGTTCGACGCGGTCGTCCTGGCGGGCGGCGCGACCCGGTGGCGGGACCTGCCCGTCGCCGGGCGCGACCTGAGGGGCGTCCACCAGGCGATGGAGTATCTCCCGCCGTCCAACCGGGTCCAGGAGGGCGACCACCCCGTCTCGCCGATCAACGCCGAGGGCAGGCACGTCGTGGTGATCGGCGGCGGCGACACCGGTGCCGACTGCGTCGGCACCGCGATCCGCCAGGGGGCCGCCTCGGTCACCCAGCTGGAGATCATGCCCCGGCCCCCGGCCGAGCGGCCGGAGGGGCAGCCCTGGCCCACGTTCCCCATGCTGTTCAAGACGGAGAGCGCCCACGAGGAGCTGGACGACGCCGGGGGCGGCCGCGTCTACGCGGTCTCCACCGTCGAGTTCGTCGGGGACGCCGAGGGCAACGTCCGGGCCCTGCGCCTGGTCGAGGTCGAGGGGCCGGCGGCCGGATTCCGCCCGATTCCCGGCACCGAGCGGGAGATCCCCGCCGAGTTGGTCACCCTGTCGATGGGCTTCGTCGGCCCGGAGCGGGGCGGGCTGCTGGAGGAGCTGGCCTCGGTCGCCGAGGGGGAGTTCTTCGACGCGCGGGGCAACGTCGCCCGGGACGGGAACTACCTGTCCTCGGTGGACGGTGTCTTCGTCGCCGGTGACATGGGGCGCGGTCAGTCGTTGATCGTCTGGGCGATCGCCGAGGGCCGCTCGGCGGCGTCGGCCGTCGACCGCTACCTCACCGGCCGGACGGCCCTGCCGGTGGCGATCCCGCCGACCGCCCGCCCCCTCGTCTGACACCGCCCGACGCCTCCTGACGTCGCCGGGACACCGCCCGGCACCGTCCGCCGCCCGGCGCGCCCGAGACCGCCGGTCATCCGCTGGAGACGCGCCGGAGACGCCGGCCGTTCTCCGGCGGGTCTCCCCGGCCTGATGTCCGGCCGATTCATCCGGTACGGCCCCTGCCCGCTGTACCGGATAAATCGGTTTAAACAATGATCAGGTTGCTTTAACGGTTACATGGCTGAAAGATGAGGTTTTTGGGCGGGACAGCATGGAGGGTTGATGAGTCGCTGGCGCGGACGCCTGGCGGGGGCGGCGGCGGTGGCCGTCCTGATCGGGGGGCTCACCCCCGCGGGGGCGGCGGCCGGAGGCGGCGCGTTCCGCGATTATCTGGTCTTCTACGCCGACGGCGCCCGGACCCGGGCCATCGCCGCCATCGAGGCGGGCGGCGGCACGGCGCTGTCCACCGAGGCCAAGCTCGGCTACATCGTCGCCAGCGGCCCCGGCACCCGTTTCACCGAGACCCTGGCGGACAGCGACGCCGTCGCCGGCGTCTCCTCCGACCGCAGGATCGGCTCCGCCACCGCGGTCCCCACGACGCCCGCCACCGGCGTGCACGCGGCCACCCGGGTGAACGCCTCGGACATCCGTACGGTCACCCTGGCCGGTGACGAGCCGCTGGCCGGGCGGCAGTGGGACATGAAGATGATCGGCGCCACCTCCGGCGGCTCCCACGCCACCGCCCCGGGCAGCGGGCAGGTGCTGGTGGGGGTCATCGACACCGGCGTCGACGGGAGACACCCCGACATCGCGCCGAACTTCAACCGATCGCTCAGCCGCAACTTCGTGACCGACCGCCCCAAGGACCCCAACGGCAGGGAACTCGACGGCCCCTGTGAGTTCAAGGGCTGCAAGGACCCCGCCGACTGGGACGACGACGGCCACGGCACCCACGTGGCCGGCACCATCGCCTCGCCCGTCAACGGCCTGGGCGTCGCGGGCGTCGCCCCCGGGGTGTCCCTGGTGAACCTGCGCGCCGGCCAGGACTCCGGCCTGTTCTTCCTCAAACCCAGCCTCGACGCGCTCACCTACGCCGCCGACATCGGGGTCGACGTGGTCAACATGAGCTACTACATCGACCCGTGGCTGTTCAACTGCACGGCCAACCCGCGCGACTCCAAGGCCGACCAGCTCGAACAGCGCGGCGTCATCACCGGCATGCAGCGCGCCCTGGACTACGCCCGCGAGCACGGCGTCACCCTCGTCAGCGCCATCGGCAACGGCTCCACCGACCTCGGCAGGCCGAAGACCGACCTCAAGAGCCCCGACTACCCCGTCGACGCCGAGCGCCCCCGCAGGATCGACAACTCCTGTCTCAACGTCCCGGCCGAGTCCAAAGGCGTCATCTCGGTCTCCGCCCTCGGCCCCGGCAAGCGCAAGGCCTACTACTCCGACTACGGTGTCGAGCAGACCGATCTGTCGGCCCCCGGCGGCGACGAGTACGGCGGTGCCGGCGACCCCGACATCGCCAGGACCATCCTGGCCGCGGCCCCCGAGCACGTGCTCCGCGCCAGGGGCCTGATCGGCGCCGACGGCGCCCCCAGGAGCGACTCGGTGGTCCGCGACTGCCGCGACGGCACCTGCGCGTACTACCAGTATCTGGCCGGCACCTCCATGGCGGCCCCGCACGTCACCGGCGTCGCCGCCATCCTCGTCAGCCGTTTCGGCAGGCCGGGCAGGGGCGGCCTGACCATGCCCCCCGCCGACGTCGAGCGCCTGCTCTACGCCACCGCGACCCCCAGGGCCTGCCCCACCCCGCGCAAGCACGTCTACCGTCAGTCGCGGCGGGAGGTCGTCCACACCTGCGAGGGGTCCAAGGCCCGTAACGGCTTCTACGGCCGGGGCGTCGTCAACGCCGCCAAGGCCGCCACCGTCACCCGGTGACCCTCCGGCCGCGCCGCGCGCCGGAGCGGGGAGAAGCACCTGTTCGCGCCCCGGCCCGACGGCGTGATGTCGCCGAGTTTTTCCTCTCCGCTACGGTCAACGTAACGAGCGAGTGGTCTGTACCAATTAGGGTGGGACCCGTGACTCGTCGCGCTAAAATCGTCTGCACCCTCGGACCCGCCACCTCATCCCCGGAACGACTCCGCGAGCTCATCGCCGCGGGCATGGACGTGGCTCGTTTCAACCTCAGCCACGGCAGCCTGGAGCTGCACAGAGAGGTCTACGACAGGGTGAGGGAGGTCGCCGCCGAGCTCGGCCGCGGCGTGGGCGTGCTCGCGGACCTCCAGGGTCCCAAGATCCGGGTCGGCACGTTCGAGGAGGGGCCCGTCCGCCTCGGCTTCGGCGACGTCTTCACCGTCACCACCGAGGACGTCCCCGGAGACCGCGAGCAGGTCTCCACCACCTACCTCGGCCTGCACAAGGACGTCCGCCCCGGCGACAGCATCCTCGTCGACGACGGCCGCGTCCACCTGGAGGTCACCCGCGTCGACGGCCCCCGGGTCGTCACCCGCGTGATCATCGGCGGCATGATCTCCGACAACAAGGGCCTCAACCTGCCCGGCGTCAACGTCAGCGCCCCCGCCCTCACCGACAAGGACGAGACCGACCTCCGCTGGGCCCTGCGCACCGGGTTCGACCTCATCGCGCTCTCCTTCGTCCGCCGCCCGTCCGACGCCGACGTGGTGCGCAACATCATGGAGCAGGAGGCCGTCCGTCTCCCGCTGCTCGCCAAGATCGAGAAGCCGCAGGCCGTCGAGCGCCTCCCCGAGATCATCGAGGCCTTCGACGGCATCATGGTCGCCCGAGGCGACCTCGGTGTCGAACTCCCCCTCGAAGAGGTGCCGATCGTGCAGAGGCGGGCCATCGAGCTCTGCCGGGAGAAGGCCCGCCCGGTCATCGTCGCCACCCAGATGCTCGACTCGATGATCTCCGCGCCCCGCCCCACCCGGGCGGAGGCCTCCGACGTCGCCTACGCCGTCATGGACGGCGCCGACGCCGTCATGCTCTCCGGTGAGACCTCGGTCGGCAGCTACCCCGTCGACGCCGTCCAGACCATGAGCCGCATCGCCTGCACGGCCGAGAAGACCTCGCTCCAGGCCACCCACAGCCTCGACCGGCTGCCGGAGACCACCGGCGGCGCCATCGCCCGAGCCGCCGCCGAGGTCGGCGCCATCGTCGGGGCCAAGGCGCTCGTCGCCTTCACCATGTCCGGCGAGACCGCCCGCCGCCTGGCCCGCTACCGCTCGCCGATCCCGCTGCTGGCCTTCACCTCCTCACCCCACGTCCGCAACCAGCTCGCGCTCACCTGGGGGGTGGAGACCTTCGAGGTGCCGTTCGTGCACCACACCGACGACATGGTCCGCCAGGTGGAGGCCTCGCTGCTGGCCCACGCCCGCCTGGAGAAGGGCGACAAGGTGGTCATCGTCGCCGGGTCCCCTCCCGGCACCGCCGGTTCCACCAACGCCCTGCGGGTCCACACCATCGGCGCGGCCGTCGCCCACCCCGCCTGACCCGCTCCCTCGGCGTACGGCCGGCGCCCTGCTGCCGGCCGTACCTGTCCCCGGGGGCCTTCCGCGCTCTACGGCGCGTACTCCCAGGTCTGCAGGGACAGCGTGCGGCCCTTCTCCTCCGCCGGGATCGGCGGGGCGTCCGTCAGGTGGTATCCCGCGGCTCGCGCCACCGCCGCACTCGCCGCGTTGCCCGCCTCGATCTCCAGCAGCAGCCGCCCGATCCCCACCGTGCCGAGCGCGAAGTCGGTCATCACCCGCACCGCCCGCGAGGCCAGTCCCCGGCCCCGGTACGCGACCCCCACGCTGTACCCGATCTCCGCCACCTCCAGGCCGGTCCCGCTCCGCATCAGCAGCACCTCGCCCATCGGCTCCAGGCCGTCCACGGTGATCGCCAACTGGACGCGCTCCCCGGCCGCCCGCCGCTCGCGGGCCCTCTTGAGGTAGACCCGCGCGGCCTCCAGGTCGAACGGGGAGATCAGGGGCGTCCAGTAGGCCACCTCCGGGTCGTCGAACAGGCCCACCATCGCGGTCAGGTCGCCGTCGTCCCACTCCCGTAACACCAGGCCGTGCCCGTCCAGCCGGAGCTCACCGGCGACGACGTCAGAAGTCATGGTTGCCTCTCGTTCGAAGGATCCGGAAGGGGCCCGGCCTCGCGACCGCCCGGTCCCCGCCCCGCGGGCGTGTCGCCCGCACCCCTCAGTATTTCGGCCCGGCGGGCTCGGTCGTCCGGCGACCCGGATCTTTCGCGTCGGGCGGGGGTGGCATGTTCTTCGACGAACGGTGACGCCGTCGACACGGAGAGCCTCAAGGGGATAACGCAGAACCGCCCGGTCCAGGTGGACCGGGCGGTTTCCCTGTGCCCCGGGTGGGATTCGAACCCACACTGTGCGCTGTTTGAGAGCGCCCTCTCTGCCGTTGGAGTACCGAGGCGTTTTCCATTCGAACGGGGTGACCGCCCAAACGGGGCGACCGCGGCGTGCGGCCTCGCGGTGAACCACCGACGTGGTCCTAATCTAGCGGACATCTGTACTCTCTTGCTCGTGAGTACGCAGCGGCGAGTGGTGATCGCGGAAGACGAGGCGCTGATCCGTCTTGACCTCAAGGAGATGCTGGAAGAGGAGGGATACGCCGTCGTCGGGGAGGCCGGCGACGGGGAGACCGCGGTCGGGCTGGCCTCGGAGCACCGGCCGGATCTGGTCATCCTGGACGTGAAGATGCCCGTCCTGGACGGGATCTCGGCCGCCGAGCAGATCGTGTCACGGCGGATCGCGCCGTGCCTGATCCTCACCGCGTTCTCGCAGCGTGATCTGGTGGAGCGGGCGCGGGACGCCGGGGCGATGGCGTATCTGGTGAAGCCTTTCACCAAGTCGGATCTGGTGCCCGCCATCGAGATGGCGGTGAGCAGGCACGAGGAGATCGCGGCGCTGGAGCGGGAGGTCGGGACGCTCTCCGAGCGGCTGGAGACGCGCAAGCTGGTGGAGCGGGCCAAGGGACTGCTGATGGCGGAGCACGGGTGGAGCGAGCCACAGGCGTTCCGGTGGATCCAGAAGGCGTCGATGGACCGCAGGCTGAGCATGCGTCAGGTGGCCCAGATCGTGGTGGACGGAGTGTCCGGCACGGCCGGGGCCGGGGAGGGCTGACCGGGGGCGGCCGCCGGGGCTCGCTCCGCCCCGCGACAGGAAACTTTCCTGCGCGTTTGACCCGCGCGGCGTCTCCTCCAGGGCTGCCGCGTGGGGTTTCCAGGCGGTCGGCATGATCCATGTGAGGGTTGCGGCACTGCCGGTGACCATGACTTTTATATCTTATAGCTGAAAAGAATCGGTGTAATAACGAAGCAGTAACGGTGGCCTGTCCTGTATCGACCCGTGACATGCGCTGGTTGTACTAACCGACACAACCCCCTGGCCACTCCGCCAGGGAGGGCATCTGTGAACTCGGCCCCTATGAGGAGCCGGGTGAAAGGAAGGCAACCTTGCGGCCTAAGACTGCTCGCCTCGGCGGAGCGCTTGCTGCCGGCGTGGCGCTCTCCCTTGCTCTCGCCGCGTGTGGCGGGGGCGACACCGGGACCAAGGCGGAGGGCGGCGACGGGGCCGCTGCCCCGTCCACCCTGAAGATCGGTTTTATCGGCGACCTCAGCGGTGAGAACGCGGCGATCGTCATCCCTCCGAGGAACGGCGCGCAGCTCGCGATCGACGAGTACAACGCCACCAACCCCAAGGTGAAGGTGGAGCTGGTTCCGCTCGACTCGAAGGCCGATCCAAGCGCCGCGTCGAACCTTGCGAAGACCGCTATCCAGGACAAGATGGTGGGCATTATCGGGCCGGCGTTCTCCGGTGAGTCGCAGCAGGTGCAACCGATCCTGGAGGAGGCGAAGATCCCGAGCATCTCGGCCTCCGCCACCCGGACCGCGCTGGCCGACGCGGGGATGAAGTACTGGCACCGGGTCGTCGCCAACGACGACGTCCAGGGGCCGGCCGCCGCCGGTTTCGTGGCGCGGGTCATCGCCCCGAAGAAGGCGTTCGTCATCGACGACAAGTCGGCGTACGGCCAAGGTCTCGCCCAGGCCGTGACGGCGGCGCTGAAGGGCAAGAGCGAGGTTCAGTCCGACTCCTTCGAGTCCAGCGCGACCGACTTCTCCTCCACGGTCAACAAGGTCGCCGCGTTCAATCCGGACTTCATCTTCTTCGGCGGCTACTACGCCCAGGGCGGTCCGCTGATCAAGCAGCTCCGGGACAAGGGCGTCAAGGCCCGGGTCATGTCCGCCGACGGCTCGCTGCACAGCAAGCTGATCGAGGGGGCCGGCACCGCGCAGGCCGAGGGCACGCTGCTCTCCTGCCCCTGCAAGATCGCCTACGCCTGGGCGGACGCCGACGCCAACTCCAAGAAGTTCAGCGAGACCTTCAAGACGAAGTTCTCCGGTCAGCTTCCCGAGATCTACGCCACCGAGGGCTACGACGCGGCCACCGCGTTCCTGAAGGCCATCGGCGCGGGCAAGGTCACGCCCGAGGACATCAACACCTACCTCACCACGGCCGACTTCGACGGCCTCGGCAAGCACATCAAGTTCACCGAGAAGGGTGAGATCGCCGACGCCAGCGTCTACATCTATCAGGTGAAGGACGGCAAGATCGTTTCCGTCGGTGACGCCAAGGACGCGACCCTCAACTAGTCCGTCCTGGATCTGACGGTCATCGTGTAGCGCGAGGAGCGGGAGCGCCACGGCGTTTCCGCTTCTCGCGCGAGCAGGGGCCGCTCCTCCCTCCTGAAAGCGACGAACGTGTTCGAAAACTTCCATAACCTGGTTACCCAGTTCTGGCCCCAGACGATCGACGGCCTCATAAAGGGCTCGATCTATGGCCTGGTCGCCCTCGGCTACACCATGGTCTACGGCGTCCTGCGGCTGATCAACTTCGCACACTCCGAGATCTTCATGATCGGCACGATGGCCTCGCTCGCCGTGCTGACGGGCCTCGGCGTCGTCGCCCCGGCTACCGGCCTCGGCCTCGTCGGGCTGCTCATCCTGATGGCGGTCGTCTCCATGGCCGCCTCCGGCGGCGCCGCCGTGCTCCTGGAGCAGATCGCCTACCGGCCGCTCCGCAAACGAGGCTCCTCCCGGCTCGCCGCGCTGATCTCCGCGATCGGCGCCTCGCTCTTCCTCAGCGAGTTCTTCGCGCTGGTGGTCATCCCCTGGCTGTTCGACCGGCCGGGGCAGGGCAAGAACATCATCGGGGTCAAGCGTTTCCTGGCGCGCGACGAGGCGATCTCGATCGGTGACGTCGTGATCCGCAACGACCAGCTGCTGGTCTTCCTGGCGGCCGTGATAATGATGGTCCTGCTGGACCTGCTGGTGAACAGGACGAAGATGGGGCGCGGTATCCGCGCGACCGCCCAGGACCCGCAGACCGCGGTGCTGATGGGTGTGAACATCGACCGGATCGTCCGCCTGACCTTCCTGGTGGGCGGGGCGATGGCCGGCGTCGCCGGCATGCTCTACCTGCTGGAGTACGAGGTCACCAAGTTCAACGTGGGCTTCCTGCTCGGCATCAAGGCGTTCACGGCGGCCGTGCTCGGCGGCATCGGAAACATCCGCGGCGCGCTGCTCGGCGGATTCGTGCTGGGCCTGGTCGAGAACTACGGCGCCGCCTTCTTCGGGACGGCCTGGCTCGACGTGGTGGCCTTCGTCATCCTGGTCCTGGTGCTCCTGTTCCGCCCGACCGGCATCCTCGGTGAATCCCTTCAGGTGGCACGCGCATGAACAAGTTCCGACAGACCGTTTCCAGCCCTTTCGAGGGAGCGCGCGACTGGTGGCACGGGGCTCGGGGATGGCAGCGCGCGATCGTCTACGTGCTGCTGCTCCTCTTCGCCCTCTCGCTGCCCTCACTGCCGGTCGCGAGCTTCATGTCCCCGTACGTCGAGTGGCAGAGCCTGCTGTTCTTCCCGATCGGCGTCTACGTCCTGCTGGCGCTCGGCCTCAACATCGTGGTCGGTCAGGCGGGCCTGCTCGACCTGGGTTTCGTCGCGTTCTACGCGATCGGCGCCTACTTCCTGGCCTACCTGGGCACCCAGTCCTCGTGGAACTTCTGGGTGATCCTGCCGATCGCGGTGCTGATGGCCGCGGTGTCGGGGATCATCCTGGGCGCCCCGACGCTGCGCCTGCGCGGCGACTACCTGGCGATCGTGACGCTGGGATTCGGCGAGATCGTCCGTATCACGGCGATAAACACCGAGGCGATCGGCGGCACCAACGGCATCGCCGGCATCCCGCACCCGCCGAGCATCGAGGGCGTGTATCTCTTCGGTGAGGAGATCTTCAAGTACGGCCTGCTCGCCTCCAAGCCCTACTACTACCTGCTCGTGCTGCTCTGCGCGGTAGTGATCATCCTGTCCGTCCGATGGAACCGGAGCCGGGTGGGCCGCGCCTGGGCGGCGATCCGGGAGGACGAGGACGCCGCCGAGGTGATGGGTGTCCCGA
The DNA here is from genome assembly GCF_053601935.1 of Streptosporangium sp. NPDC004631. NCBI lineage: Bacteria > Bacillati > Actinomycetota > Actinomycetes > Streptosporangiales > Streptosporangiaceae > Streptosporangium > Streptosporangium sp. NPDC004631. Next base: position 144,852 of record NZ_JBSGCR010000007.1, read on the forward strand.
CCTACAAGTTCAAGCTGCTCGCGTTCGCGATCGGCGCGTCGATCGGCGGCGCCACCGGTGTGTTCTGGGCGGGCAAGACCGTCTCGATCGTGCCGCAGGACTTCCCGTTCATGCTGTCGGCGACGATCCTGGCGGCGGTGGTGCTCGGCGGCTCGGGCAACATCCCCGGCGTCATGCTGGGCGCGTTCATGGTGGCCTGGCTGCCGGAGCGGTTCCGGGGTTTCCAGGACTACCGCATCATGATCTTCGGTGCGGTGCTGGTCGCCATGATGGTCTTCCGGCCGGAGGGCCTGCTGCCGTCCAGGCAGCGTAAGGCCGAGCTGAAAGAGGGAACCGGCGGTATGGGCAGCCTGGGCGCCGAGGTCGGCGGCCCGGACAGCGTCGATGCCGCGGAGGTGGCGAAGTGAGTGAGGCCAGGGAACTCCTCAGCCTGGACAAGGTGCTCATGCGGTTCGGCGGTGTGACCGCGCTGCGTGAGGTGGAACTGAACGTGCGGGAAGGGGAGATCTTCGCGCTGATCGGGCCGAACGGCGCGGGCAAGACCACCGTGTTCAACGTGATCACCGGGGTCTACCGGCCGACGAGCGGTCAGGTCCGTTTCGACGGTGACCGGATCGACGGCATGAAGCGCTTCAAGATCACCAAGCGCGGTGTCGCCAGAACCTTCCAGAACATCCGGCTGTTCCACAACATGTCGGCGCTGGAGAACGTGCTGGTGGGCGCCGACGCGCACCACAGGGCCGGACTGTTCAGCTCGGGCTTCGGCCTGCCGCTGCACCGGCGCGAGGAGCGTGAGGGCCGCGAGCTCGCCGAGCGGCTGCTGGACTTCGTCGGCATCTCCGGCCGTTCCGGGGAGACCGCCAAGAACCTCCCCTACGGTGACCAGCGCCGGCTGGAGATCGCCCGGGCGCTGGCGACCAACCCCAAGCTCCTGCTGCTCGACGAGCCGGCCGCCGGCATGAACCCCAACGAGAAGGTCGAGCTGCAGGGCCTGATCCGCAGGATCCGGGACGCCGGCCGTACCGTCCTGCTGATCGAGCACGACATGAGCCTGGTCATGGGCATCAGCGACCGGGTCGCGGTGGTCGACTTCGGACAGAAGATCGCCGAGGGGCTCCCCGCCGACGTCCAGCGCAATCCGAAGGTCATCGAGGCGTACTTGGGAGTCCCCGCAGATGCTTCTTGAGGTCAAGGACATCAACGTCCACTACGGAAAGATCCAGGCGCTCAAGGGCGTCTCCCTGGAGGTCGACGAGGGGGAGATCGTCACGCTGATCGGCGCCAACGGCGCGGGCAAGACGACGACGCTGCGGACGATCTCCGGGCTGCGCGGCCTGACGTCCGGCTCGATCACCTTCGACGGCAGGGACATCAGCAAGATGGCGGGCCACCGGCGGGTGATCGCCGGAATCGGCCAGTCTCCCGAGGGACGCGGCGTCTTCCCCGGCATGTCCGTGCACGAGAACCTGCTCATGGGCGCGTACACCCGCAAGGGCGACCTGGGCGCGGACCTCGACGAGGTGTACGGGTTGTTCCCGCGTCTCGCCGAGCGCAGGACGCAGATGGGCGGCACCATGTCGGGCGGTGAGCAGCAGATGGTCGCCATCGGGCGGGCACTGATGAGCCGGCCCAAGGTTCTGCTGCTGGACGAGCCGTCGATGGGCCTGGCACCGATGTTGGTCGCGCAGATCTTCTCGATCATCCAGGAGATCAACCGGCGCGGCACGACCGTGCTGCTGATCGAGCAGAACGCCTCCCAGGCGCTGCAGATCGCGAACCGGGCCTACGTCCTGGAGACCGGCAGGATCATCAAGAACGCCGCGGCGGCGGACCTGCTGAACGATCCCGCGGTCCAGGCCGCCTACCTGGGTGCGGGGCTCGAACACTGAGCCCGGTGAGGTTCGGGCGCCGAGTGTGGTGAGGGAGGGGGCCGGTCCGCCGGCCCCTTCCCGTCGTCTCCACGGGGAGAGCGGCGGCGCTCACCGGGAGGTCGGCGGCAGCGGGACGTCCATCCGCAGGGCTCCGGTCTCGATGCCGCCGATGGAGGTGGTGTTCTTGCCGGTGAGGCGGATCGCCTTGATCGAGGCGTCCTTGGGAATGTCGTAGAACAGATCCATCTCCAGCACGTTGCCCGCGCCCATGGAGATCTTGAAGTCCTGGCGTTTGATGTTCATCGCGTTGGCGTTGACCTTGTGGACCCGGTCGTCGGCGGTGATCAGGAACTGACCGGCCGTGTCGAACTCCTGGCGGTCGCGGTCGGTGTTCTGGATCTGGACCCTGACGGAGACGTACTGGCCGTCGGCGGGCCACTCGGCGTGGGTGCCCACCACGCAGCACATGCCGGTGCGCAGTCCGATCGGGGTGATCCTGAGCTTGCCGACCGAGGTGGCCACGGGTCTGAGCGGGATCTCGAAGTCGCGCACGGGGCGGGACACCAGGACGTACGGGGGCGGAGCCGTCGCCTCGGGGGAGGCGCGCGGCGCGGCGGTGCCCGTGCAGCCGCTCAGCAGGGTGCCGGCGAACAGGAGGCCGGTGAACAGAACCAGGGGGGCGCGCACATCGGGCAACGTAACCGAGGAGGGGACGGAGTTCAATGCCGGTCCCGTCTCCCGGCGGTTCCGCCGGGCAGGGCGGGTGCGGTGGAATGTGGTGGCGGGCGGGTGCGAGGGTTTCCGGTGGGTATCGCGGACCCCACTGGACGGCGACGACAGGGTATGTTGGCGACAGCACCCCCTTTGACGTGCAAATATAGACTAATTTCCGCGTTTCGGAACTCGCTCCAGCCGATGCCGGGTCGGGTCGGCCCGATCGGGGCCGGGGTGTCGACCGTCCGATGGGGGGAGAGGTCACGATCTGCGCCGACGCACGGTGCTGACCCGACGGTACCGAAAGTGTTTGTTGTCCGAATTGTGTCGTAGTGGTGATCTGCATAGTCATGCAGGTGGGGCAGCATTGCCAGCATTGCGGTGTCTGCCCAGAATGCGACATTGATCATAAGGAGGCCTTGTGGGCCTGAGTTCTGTTTCCCGCCGGGTACTCGCGGTGGGCGCGGTGATCGTCGCCGGCACGCTCGGCCTGTCGGCCTGTGGCGACGGCGGCGACACCAATGCCGGCACGAGTGGCGGTGCCTCCTCGAACGCCCCCGCGGCGGCGAGCGGCCCCAAGGTGGTTCACCCGGGCAAGCTGACCACCTGCACGAACCTTCCGTATGAGCCCTTCCAGTTCAAGCAGGGCGACAAGGTCGTCGGCTTCGACGTGGACATCGTCGACCTGGCGGCCAAGAAGCTCGGGCTGACGCAGGAGATCGTCGACATCGACTTCGCCGTCATCAAGAGCGGCGCGGCGATGGCCGCGGGCAAGTGCGACGTGGCCGCGGCGGGCATGACCATCACGCCCGAGCGTCAGGCGAACATCGACTTCTCGGTGCCCTATTTCGACGCCACCCAGGCGCTGCTGGGGAAGAAGGGGCTCGGCGTCAAGACGCTCGACGAGGTCAAGGCCAAGAACCTGCGGGTCGGTGCCCAGGCGTCGACCACGGGCCTGGAGTTCGCCAAGAAGAACGGCCTCAACCCCAAGGAGTTCGCCGACTCCCCCAAGGAGCTCCTCGGCCTGCAGTCCAACCAGGTGGACGTGATCATCCAGGACCTGCCCGTGGTGCTGACCTGGCTCAAGAAGCCCGAGATCGCGGACAAGTTCGAGCTGTTCGCCAGCCTGGACACCGGTGAGCAGTACGGCGTCGGCCTGAAGAAGGGCGCCGACCCGGTGCTGCTCAAGGCCGTGAACGACGCGATCACGACGGCCAAGTCCGACGGCACCTACGAGCAGATCTTCGTCAAGTGGTTCGGCAAGAAGCCCGGCGAGCTCGGCTGATCCATGACCGACAAGTCAACGGCGGCTGAGCCGTCCGCTCCCGCCGGGGCTCCCCCCGGCGGGACCGGGCTCAGCCCGCGTCAGAAGCAGCGGATCAGCCGGACCCTCCAGTACGTCGTGCTGGTGGCCGTCGTCGTCTTCCTCCTCCTGCGCATCGAGTGGGGGAGTCTCGCCGCGAACTTCGCCAAGCCGGAGGTCGCGGCGGAGACCTGGCCGGACGTGTTCACGGTCGCGCTGAAGAACACGATCATCTACTCGGTGGGCGGCTTCGTGTTCGCCTTCCTGTTCGGCCTGCTCTTCGCCCTGATGCGGCTGTCGTCGGTGGCGCCGTACCGGTGGATCTCGATCGCCTACATCGAGATCTTCCGGGGCCTGCCCGCGCTGCTCATCTTCCTGCTCATCCTGTTCCTGCCGCTGGCCCTGCCCGGCTTCGAGGTGCCGGGCGGCACCTACGGCCAGGGCATCCTCGGCCTGACCATCGTGGGATCGGCCTACATGGCCGAGACGCTCCGCGCCGGACTGCAGGCGGTCCCCAAGGGGCAGATGGAGGCGGCGCGCTCGCTGGGCATGTCGCACACCCGGGCCATGGTCACCATCGTCATCCCGCAGGCCGTCCGCATCGTCATCCCTCCGACGACCAACCAGTTCGTGTCCCTGCTCAAGGACTCGTCGCTGGTGCTGTTCCTCGGCGTGACCGGCGACTACGTCGAGCTCACCAAGTTCGGCAACGACCTGGCCTCCACGTACGCCAACGCCACGCCGATCCTCGTCGTCGGCGTGACCTATCTGCTCGTCACGATCCCGCTCGGTTACCTCGCGAACCGGCTGGAGAAGCGTCAGGGGAAGGGGCGGTGATGGTGAGCCCGGCGAGCCCGGTGACCCACGCGGTCGAGATCCGGGATCTGCACAAGAGCTTCGGCCCGCTTGAGGTGCTCAAGGGGATCGACTTCGCGGTCGACCCGGGCCAGGTGGTCTGCGTCATCGGCCCCTCGGGCTCCGGCAAGTCCACACTGCTGCGCTGCGTGAACCTGCTGGAGCAGCCCACCTCGGGCAAGGTGATCCTGGAGGGCGTGGAGCTGACCCACCGCGACGTGGACATCGACGCGGCCCGCCGCCGCGTCGGCATGGTCTTCCAGCAGTTCAACCTGTTCCCGCACATGACCGTGCTGCAGAACGTGATGATCGCCCAGCAGCGGGTCCTGAAGCGCGGCAGGAGGGAGGCCGAGAGGGTCGCCAGGGAGAACCTGGAGAAGGTCGACGTCGCCATCAAGTGCGACGAGTACCCCGGCCAGCTCTCCGGCGGCCAGCAGCAGCGGGTGGCCATCGCCAGGGCGCTGGCGATGAGCCCGGCGCTGATGCTGTTCGACGAGCCCACCTCGGCGCTGGACCCGGAGCTGGTCGGCGACGTGCTCGCGGTCATGCGCAAGCTGGCCGAGGAGGGGATGACCATGCTCGTGGTCACCCACGAGATGGCGTTCGCCCGGGACGTGGCCGACCGGGTGGTCTTCATGGACGGCGGCGTGATCGTGGAGGACGGTCCGGCGGCCCAGGTGATCGGGGCTCCGCAGCACGAGCGGACCAGGTCCTTCCTGCGCCGGGTGCTGGATCCCACGCACACCGACGTCTGAGCCCCCACCCGAGGCCCGCTCCGGGGTACGGCCCGCGCCACGCCGGCGCGGGCCGTACCGCGCGGTGGGGCGGATCCGGGGCCGGAGCGGCCGCGAGCCCGGGGGAGACCTTTGGCGCCGTACAGAGCTTCCCCGACCCTGTGCGTTTTCTACTCGGTCTCCCACGGGCATCGCTGTCACCCACGGTAGCGACTCATGTGGCAAGAGTGCAAAAAGGGGAGGTCGGAATATGATCGAATACGCGCGGGCTCAGCCGTCGCGCAGCATGCAGGTCAGGCGCGAGGTGCACACCCGGTTTCCCCGCTCGTCGGTGATCTCGATCTCGTAGGTGGCGATCGTCCGGCCGCCGTGCACCCGGACCGCCACGCCGGTGACGTAACCGGAGGTGGCCGACCGGTGGTGGGTCGCGTTGATCTCGATGCCCACGGCGTTCCTTCCGGGCCCCGCGTGGATGGCGGCCCCGGTCGAGCCGAGGGTCTCGGCCAGCACGCACGAGGCGCCGCCGTGCAGCAGGCCGTACGGCTGGGTGTTCCCCTCGACCGGCATCCGGCCGACGACCCGTTCCGCGGTGGCCTCGGTGATCTCGATGCCCATCCGCTCGATCAGCGTGTCGCGGTGGGTGGCGCCGAACTGTTCCACGGCGCGGCGGGCGACTTCCTCGGGGTCTGTCATGGTCAAAGGATGTCTCCTGTCGTGCGGGACCAGCTTTTCTGTCGCACCAGGAGACTAGGCTTTCGCTGTGCCGAAGAACGAAGCGACCCCCGCCCGCCCGTGTCTCCTGCTGCTGGACGGACACTCACTGGCGTACCGGGCGTTCTACGCCCTGCCCGAGGAGAACTTCTCCACCACGACGGGCCAGACGACCAACGCGGTGTACGGGTTCACCTCGATGCTGGTCAACGTGCTCCGTGACGAGCGGCCCACCCACGTGGCGGTCTGCTTCGACCGGTCGGAGCCGACGTTCCGGCACGAGGAGTACCCGGAGTACAAGGCCAACCGCAGCGCGAGCCCCGACAGCTTCCGCAGCCAGATGAGCCTGATCCACGAGATGCTCGACGCGTTGCGCGTCCCGCACCTGTCGCTGGCGGGCTACGAGGCCGACGACCTGATCGCCACGCTCGCCACCCGGGCCGCCGCGCAGGACATGGACGTGCTGATCGTCACCGGCGACCGCGACGCGCTGCAACTGGTCGACGGCCGGGTCACCGTGCTGATGACCCGGGTCGGGATCAGCAACATGACCAGGTTCACCCCCGAGGCGGTGCTGGAGAAGTACGGCCTCACCCCGGTCCAGTATCCCGACTTCGCGGCCATCCGCGGCGACTCCAGCGACAACCTCAGGAACATCCCCGGCGTGGGGGAGAAGACGGCGGCCAAGTGGATCCGCGAGTTCGGCTCGCTGGAGGAGCTGGTCAACCGGATCGACGAGGTCAAGGGCAAGGTCGGCGACAAGCTCCGCGACCACCTCGACCAGGTGCTGCTCAACCGCCGCCTCACCCAGCTCACCTGCGACGTCCCGCTGGAGCGGGAGATCTCCGGGCTGACGGTCGGCCAGAGCGACCGCCAGGAGATCGACAAGATCCTCGACACGCTGGAGTTCCGCGGTGAGATCCGCGAGCGGCTGTTCAAGACACTCGGCTCGCCCGAGCCCGAGACGGGGGAGGGTTTCGAGGTCGAGGTCGCCGTGCTCGGCCCCGGCCAGGTGTCGGCGTGGCTGCGGGAGCTGCCCGCGGGCCGGGCCGGGCTGGCCTTCCGGGGCGTCTACGGCAGCGGCACCGGCCGGATCGACGGCATCGCGATCGCGGCGCCGGGCGGCGGCGCCGCGTTCGTCGACCCCACCACGCTGACCGAGGCCGACGAGACGTCCCTGCGCGCCTGGCTGGGTGACGCCTCCAGGGCCAAGGCCGTGCACGACGCCAAGGGGCCGATGCTGGCGCTCTGGGCGCAGGGGATGGATCTGCGCGGCCTGAGCTGCGACACGGCCCTGGCCGCCTACCTGGCCATGCCGGGGCAGCGTACCTTCCCGCTGGAGGACCTCGTGCGGGCCTACCTCCAGCGTGAGCTGCGCAGCGAGGCCGACGCCGGCGGCCAGGCCAGCCTCTTCGACGACCACGAGGCCGACACCGCCCGCGACCTCGGGCTGCGGGCCATGGCCGTCCACGAGCTGGCCGACGCCCTGGAGGCGTTCCTGGAGCCGCGTGACGGCACCCGGCTGATGAGCGAGGTCGAGCTGCCGCTGGTCACCGTGCTGGCCGAGCTGGAGCGGGCCGGGATCGCCGCGGACCGCGACTACCTCAGCGGTCTGGAGGCCGAGTTCGCCGCCGCGGTGAAACAGGCGGTCGAGGCGGCGCACGCGGCCGTCGGCGAGCAGTTCAACCTGGGCTCGCCCAAGCAGCTCCAGGAGATCCTGTTCGTCAGGCTCGGCCTGCCCAAGACCAAGAAGACCAAGACCGGCTACACCACCGACGCCGACGCGCTGGCCTGGCTGGCGGTCCAGACCGAGCACGAGCTGCCGACCATCATGCTCAGACACCGCGACCAGGCCAAGTTGCGCACCACGGTCGAGGGGCTGATCAAGGAGATCTCCGACGACGGGCGGATCCACACCACGTTCAACCAGATCGTGGCGGCCACCGGGCGGCTCAGCTCGGAGAAGCCCAACCTGCAGAACATCCCGATCCGCACCGCCGAGGGGCGCCGGATTCGGCAGGGCTTCGTCGTCGGCGCGGGTTACGAGACCCTGCTCACCGCCGACTACAGCCAGATCGAGCTGCGGATCATGGCGCACCTGTCCGGCGACGCGGCGCTGATCGCGGCCTTCGAGTCCGGGCACGACTTCCACAACGCCACCGCCGCGCGGGTCTTCGACATCGAGCCCGAGCAGGTCACGGGGGAGATGCGGGCCAAGATCAAGGCGATGAACTACGGCCTGGCCTACGGTCTGTCCGACTTCGGGCTGTCGGCGCAGCTCAGCATCCCGGTGCAGGAGGCCAGAGCCCTCAAGGAGGAGTACTTCGAGGAGTTCGGCGGCGTCCGCGACTTCCTCAACGCGATCGTCACCCAGGCCAGGCAGGACGGTTACACCGAGACCATCATGGGCCGCCGCCGCTACCTGCCCGACCTCAACAGCGACAACCGGCAGCGCCGTGAGATGGCCGAGCGGATGGCGCTCAACGCGCCGATCCAGGGTTCGGCGGCCGACATCATCAAGGTCGCCATGCTCAATGTGCAGAGCGCCCTCAAGGAGGCGGCGCTGGGTTCCCGGATGCTGCTCCAGGTCCACGACGAGCTCGTGTTCGAGGTGGCGCCGGGAGAGCTGGAGACCCTGCGTGAGCTGGTCGTCGACCGGATGAACGACGCCTATTCGCTCCGTGTCCCGCTGGAGGTCTCCGTCGGCGTCGGCCGTACCTGGGAGGACGCCGGTCACTGACCCGGCCAGTGAGCGATTGTCCGGCCTGCCCGAGTCTGTTCTAGGGTGGTGGGCCAGCCGAGATCTCGATGGGTACGGGAGTTTTGTGCGGAGTTCAGCGCCACTCACGCCGGTTGTCATGCTCGCCAACGTGATGGTGGTGATCGCCGCGGTGGTGGTGTTACTCGTGATTCCCGGCGGGGCCGCCCCGCCTTCGGCGGCCCCGCCGTCCCCGCCCCCCACGAGTAGGGCGGTGCCCACCGTGACGGGCACCGCCCCGCCCTCCTCCCCGCCGTCGCCCGCGGTGGACCTGCCCTCGGCCGAGCCGCCGCCGCCGGTCGTGGCCTCCCCGGAGTTCGCGCGGCAGGTCGGGGCCAACGAGGCGGGGCTGGTCCCGGTGCTGATGTACCACCGGATCATGAAGAAGCGACTGGCCTCCATCGACCGCACCCCCTCCCAGGTGCGCCAGGAGCTGGAGAGGCTGGCCAGGGACGGTTATGTGCCGATCACCGCGCAGGAGTTCGTCACCGGGCGGATCCACATCCCCGCGGGCAGGCACCCGGTGGTGCTGACCTTCGACGACGGGCATCCCAGCCACTTCGCGCTGGGCGACGACGGCCTGCCCGTCAAGGACACCGCGGTCGGGATCATCTACCAGGTGGCGAAGAGATATCCGGGCTTCCGTCCCGTCGCCACCTTCTGGGTCAACTCACAACCCTTCGGCCTGCGTGGCGAGCGGGACCAGTCGCGCGCCGTACGGTGGCTGGCCTCGCGCGGCTTCGAGGTGGCCAACCACACCTGGAGCCACTCCTATCTGCCGGGACTGTCGAAGAAGAGGATCGCCGAGCAGCTCGTCAGGATCGAGCGGCTGCTCAAGAAGCTCGGCACCGGCCCCTCCGACACGGTGGCGCTGCCGTTCGGCGCGATGCCGGCCAAGAGGTCCACCGTGCAGTCCGGCAAGTGGGACGGGACCAAATTCGCGTTCAAGGGCGTCTTCCTGGCCGGTGCGCAGCCGTCGTCGTCGCCCTTCGCCGAGGACTTCGACTGGCGGGCCATCCAGCGGGTCCAGAGCAACGGTAAAAAAGGGGAGTGCCGCAGATGGTGTTCCCAGTACTGGCTGGAGTGGCTGAACAAGCACCCCGGCCGGCGCTACACATCCGACGGGGATCCCGACCGCATCTCCGTTCCCAAGGGACTTCGCGGTAATATCGGGCACGAGTGGAAGCAGCGGATCAATGCCTATTGACGGTGCCTGCTCACCGTCTGACCGCCGGCGTGTCGTGCTGCCGGATTGACCAGGCTCGTCTGTTCTCATATGCTGATCGCTGCGCTGTGGGCTCGCGTGTGTCTCGGACGGAGTGGGCTCGCGCTCGATCAAGCCGATGTGATTGATTCGGCTGAACGATAAGAGGCCTGCTGCGTGTTCGCCACATCGACATCTGTCCGCGTTCGGAGCAATTCCACACATGACGAGCAGCACTGAGGCCACCTCGAGCACCCCGCAGGTAGCGGTCAACGACATCGGCTCCGAGGAAGAGTTCCTCGCAGCGATCGACCTGACCATCAAGTACTTCAACGACGGCGACATCGTCGAGGGCACCGTCGTCAAGGTCGATCGAGACGAAGTTTTGCTCGACATCGGCTACAAGACCGAGGGTGTCATCCCCTCGCGTGAGCTCTCGATCAAGCACGATGTCGATCCCGCGGACGTCGTCGAGGTTGGCGAGCACGTCGAAGCCCTGGTCCTCCAGAAGGAGGACAAGGAAGGGCGTCTCATCCTGTCCAAGAAGCGCGCTCAGTACGAGCGGGCCTGGGGCACGATCGAGAAGATCAAGGACGAGGACGGCATCGTCACCGGTACCGTCATCGAGGTGGTCAAGGGCGGCCTGATCCTCGACATCGGCCTCCGCGGCTTCCTTCCCGCGTCCCTGGTCGAGATGCGCCGTGTTCGCGACCTGCAGCCGTACGTCGGCCGCGAGCTCGAAGCGAAGATCATCGAGCTGGACAAGAACCGCAACAACGTGGTTCTCTCCCGCCGCGCCTGGCTTGAGCAGACCCAGTCCGAGGTTCGCCAGACGTTCCTCAACACCCTGCAGAAGGGTCAGGTCCGCAAGGGCGTCGTCTCCTCGATCGTCAACTTCGGCGCGTTCGTGGACCTCGGCGGCGTCGACGGTCTGGTTCACGTCTCCGAGCTGTCGTGGAAGCACATCGACCACCCCTCCGAGGTCGTCGAGGTCGGCCAGGAGGTCACCGTCGAGGTTCTCGACGTCGACATGGAGCGCGAGCGGGTCTCGCTGTCGCTCAAGGCGACGCAGGAGGACCCCTGGCAGCAGTTCGCCCGCACCCACCAGATCGGTCAGGTCGTCCCGGGTCGCGTCACCAAGCTGGTGCCGTTCGGTGCGTTCGTCCGCGTCGAGGAGGGCATCGAGGGCCTGGTCCACATCTCCGAGCTGGCCGAGCGCCACGTCGAGATCCCCGAGCAGGTCGTCCAGGTCGGCGACGAGATCTTCGTGAAGATCATCGACATCGACCTCGACCGTCGCCGGATCTCGCTCTCGCTCAAGCAGGCGAACGAGGGTGCGATCGGCGCCGACGTCGAGTTCGACCCCACGCTGTACGGCATGGCGGCGACCTACGACGACTCGGGCAACTACATCTACCCCGAGGGCTTCGACTCCGAGACCGGCGAGTGGCTTGAGGGCTTCGACCGCCAGCGCGAGGAGTGGGAGCGGCAGTACGCCGAGGCTCAGACCCGCTTCGAGGCGCACAAGAAGCAGGTCGAGGAGGCCCGCAAGGCCGAGGCCGAGGCCGGAGAGGCGGCTCCCACCTCCTACTCCGGTGAGACCCCTGCCTCCGCCTCCAGCGGCCCCTCCGCTCCGACCGGCGGCGCCCTCGCCTCCGACGAGGCTCTCGCCGCGCTGCGCGAGAAGCTCGCGGGCGGTCAGAGCTGACGCCTTCGGTGAACGCGGCGATCTGAGGATCACAAGAAATCCGAGGATCACAAGAAAGGGCCCCGCTCCGGCGGGGCCCTTTCCCGTGCGGCTAGGGTTGCGCCGTGACCGTGATCGAGTGGGCGGAGCCCGACGACGCAGGCGAGATCCTGACCGTGCAGCGGGCCGCCTACGTGGGAGAGGCCCAGCTCTACGGAGACCCGTTCATCCCGCCGCTGGTGGAGTCGGCCGAGCAGGTCCGCAAAGCCGTGGAGACGGGCATCGTGCTCGTCGCCCGCCGGGAGCGGCGCATCGTCGGCGCGGTCCGGGGGCGGATGTCCGGCACCGCCTGCCTGGTCGGCCGCCTGGTGGTCGCCCCGGACGCGCAGGGCCGGGGGATCGGCGGGGCCCTGCTGGCGGCCCTCCACGACGAGGCCGCCGCGGCCCTGGTGTTCGACCTGTCCACCGGGCATCTGTCCGAGGGCAACCTGCGGCTCTACCGCCGTCACGGCTATCGGGAGACCCGCAGGGAGCGGATGAGCGACCATCTGACCCTGGTCCACCTGCGCAGGGAAACGTAGGGCCGCCGGGCCGCCCCCGGGGGCCCCGGCCGGAGCGCGTATGCTGCGGATCATGCTGAAGGTGGGGCTTACCGGAGGGATCGGGTCCGGCAAGAGCGAGGTGTCGCGACGGCTGGCCGCCAGGGGCGCCGTGGTGATCGACGCCGACAGGATCGCCCGGGAGGTGGTCGAGCCGGGTACCGAGGGGCTGGCGCGGATCGTCGCGCTCTTCGGTGCCGGGGTGCTGCGCGAGGACGGGTCGCTCAACCGGGAGGGGCTCGGCTCGATCGTCTTCGCCGACTCCGAGAAGCTGGCCTCGCTCAACGGCATCGTGCACCCGCTGGTCGGGGCACGGGTCGCCGAGCTGCAGAGCCGGGCGCCCGGGGACGCGATCGTGGTCTACGACGTGCCGCTGCTGGTGGAGAACAACCTCGCCCCCATGTACGACGTGGTGATCGTCGTGGACGCCGCGGACGAGTTGCGCCTCGACCGGCTGGTCCGGCTGCGGGGCATGGCCGAGCCGGACGCCAGGGCCAGGCTCGCCGCCCAGGCGAGCCGCGAGGAGCGGTTGAAGGCCGCCGACGTCGTGGTGCCGAACGAGGGGTCCCTGGAGGAGTTGGAGGCCCGGGTGGCCGAGATCTGGGCCGGGCTGTCCGCCCGCGCCGCGGTCTGAGCCGGGCGGGGCGCGAGGGGCCGTCCCCGGAGCGCGCGCCGGTCCTCGACCGCCCGGCCCGTCCGGCCGCCGGTCACCCCGAGGTCACGGTGGGGCCAGGCTCCGGTCGCAGACCGGGCTCCCTCTTTTGAATGACCCCTCATAACTAAAGATCATCCAAATAGGTCATTTAACCGAGTAATCCTGCCATCTACTGTCGAAGCAACTATCAGTGGCGACGGGCAGTGGCGACGGGGGTCGGCGTGCGAGGCGTGCGAAGTATGTGCGTGATTGCGGCGATCGCCGCCATCGCACTGCCGATGGTGTTACCGGTGGCCCGGATCCCCGGTCCCGCGACCCTGTTCGCCGGCAGGACGCCACAGGGGGTTTACCTGCAGGTGGTCGCCCATCCCGATGACGACCTGCTGTTCATGAGCCCCGACCTGCTGAGGCTGCTGGCGCGTGGTGCGCGCAGCGTCACGGTCTATCTGACGGCAGGGGAGTCGGTGGCGGGGATGCGCGACGACCGCGCCCCGATAGGGTACGCCGGAGACCGGCAGCGGGGTATCCGGGCGGCCTACGCCTGGGTCACCGGGGCCCGTGACCTGTGGCGGCGCAGGATGACGACCCTGGGCCGGCTCCCGGTCGAGGTGGACACGCTGACCGATCTGCCCCGCGTCCAGTTGGTCTTCGTCGGGCTGCCCGACGGAGGTGACCCCCGGGCGGACGGCGGCCGTGGCGCGCTGACCCGGCTCTGGGCCGACCCCGCGGGCCGCACCTGCGTGCACGCCTTCCTGTACCGGGGCGCCTGCCTGTCCCACGGCGACGTGCTGGACATGCTGCGCGCGTTGATGCGGACCTTCCGTCCCACCGTACTGCGCGTCCTCGATCCGTCCCCGCCGCCGGTGGGCCCGGACCACCCCGACCATGTGGCCGCCGCCCGGTTCGCGATGGAGGCCGCGCCCCCGGGCGTCGAGGTGATCCCCTACCGGGGGTACACGATCGGGCCGTTGCCCGCCAATCTGGAACCGGCCGAACGCGAGATCAAACGGAAGGCTTTCGCGATCTACCGGCAGCACGACTACCGGGCCGGTCCCGGCCACCGCTACGACACCTGGCTGGAGCGGATGTATCGGCGCTGGCCGGGCGGCGTCCCCGCCCGCGATCCGGGGTCCTCGCGCTGACGGGGACCCGGCCGCGGCACGGACGCCGCCCGGCCTCTACCGGCAAGGGGAGCACACCCGCCTCCTACGTCTGTGGACCGAAAACCTCTGTGGCCCGGAAAGGGAGCACGACCGGCTCACTGAGGGGCGTGGCCGCTCTTTCCGGCCGCACCCCGGGATGAGACACCGGCTCGGAAGATCTTCCCGGGCGTCCCTCGAATCCCCCGGACCTACGTGTCCGCCGACACCTCGGCCGTCACGTCGTCCTCGCCGGCCGGAGCCGAGTCACCGCCGAGCTCTCGCTGCAGCCGTTCGAGATCGAGGTTGTGAGTGCTGTACTTCAGATCGCGAGCCACCTTCGTCTGCTTCGCCTTGGCCCGGCCTCGCCCCATCTGCTCCGCCCCTTCACCCGTGCTTGCGGCACCTTTCGGACCCATCTTAATCTAAGGTCCTTACGACTTGAAAAATTATGCAATTGGACATATTGTGACTTATGATTATCTGCCGGAACAATGGCGATTTGACTGATGTGGCGGGGAGCGGCGGCGTGTACGAGCTCGCGGCCGAGAGTGCGGCATGATCATGCCGGTCCCTCTCTACCAGGCCAAGGCCGACTTCTTCCGCACATTGGGACACCCGGTGCGTATCCGGGTGCTGGAGCTGCTGCAGGGCGGTCCGCTCCCGGTACGGGACCTTCTGGGGGAGATCGACGTCGAGGCGTCCAGCCTCTCCCAGCAACTCGCGGTGCTCCGCCGGGCCGGCATCGTGTCGGCCACCCGTGAGGGCGGCACAGTCGTCTACGCCCTGGCGACGCCGGATGTGGCCGAGCTGCTGTTCGCGGCGCGGCGGATCCTGACCGACATGCTGGCCGGGCAGGGCGAACTGCTGGCCGAGCTGCGCGCCGAGGCGCGGCGATGAACCTGGTCTCCTCGGGTGCGCGGGTGCGCGCCCGCCTTCTCGACCTGCTTCCCCGGCGTTCCGACTGGGCGCCCGCCCGCCGCGGTCCCCGGCGTGACCTGCTGGCCGGGCTGACCGTGGCCGTGGTGGCGCTGCCGCTGGCACTGGCCTTCGGCGTGAGCTCGGGTCTCGGCGCTCAGGCCGGACTGGCCACCGCGATCGTGGCCGGGGTGCTCGCGGCCGTCTTCGGCGGCAGCAACCTCCAGGTGTCCGGCCCCACCGGGGCGATGACGGTGGTACTCCTGCCGATCGTGCACCGGTTCGGCGCGGACGGGGTGCTCATGGTCGGGTTGCTGGCCGGGCTGGTGCTCATCGCGCTCGCGCTCGCCGGAGTCGGCCGCTACGCCCAGTACATGCCCACCCCGGTCATCGAGGGCTTCACCGCGGGCATCGCGGTGGTGATCGCCCTGCAGCAGCTGCCCGCCGCCCTCGGGGTGACCGGCACCGGTGAGCGAGTCTGGCAGATGGCCGCCGACGCCGTCGCACGCTATGCCGCCGACCCCGACCCCGTGCCCGCAGTCATGGCGCTCGCGGTGGCCGCGCTCATGCTCGCCGGAGCCCGCCGCCGCCCCGGCGTGCCCTTCTCACTGATCGGCGTGGTGCTGGCGACCGTGGTCGCCGAGTTCGCGGGTCTCGGCCTGGCCCGCATCGGCGCGCTGCCCGCGACCCTGCCCGCCCCCTCGCTGGGCTTTCTCGACTCCGGAGCACTGGCGGCGCTGCTGCCCTCCGCTCTCGCGGTGGCGGCGCTGGCCGCGCTGGAGAGCCTGCTCTGCGCCTCGGTCGCCGACGGGATGAGCGTCGGTGAGAAGCACGATCCGGACCGGGAGCTGTTCGGCCAGGGCGTCGCCAACCTGGTCGCCCCGCTGTTCGGCGGGGTTCCCGCCACGGCGGCGATCGCCCGTACCGCGGTCAACGTCCGCTCGGGCGCCCGCTCCCGCCTGGCCGCCCTCTTTCACGCGGTCGTGCTCGCCGCGATCGTCTTCACCGCCTCCGGGCTCGTGGGCCGCATCCCGCTGGCCGCGCTCGCCGGAGTGCTGCTGGCCACGACGGTGCGCATGGTCGAGGTCGGCTCGCTGCGCGCCATCGCCCGCTCGACCCGCGGTGACGCCCTCGTCATGGTGCTCACCTTCACCGTCACCGTCGCGCTCGACCTGGTCACCGCGGTCGCCGTCGGCATCGGCCTGGCCGTCGTGCTGGCGCTTCGCGCGGTCGCCAGGACCGTCCGCGTCGAACAGGTGCCGCTAGAGGCGGGCGACCACGACGAGGAGGAGCAGCGACTGCTGGCCGAGCACATCGTCGCCTACCGTTTCGACGGGCCGATGTTCTTCGCCGCCGCCCACCGGTTCCTGCTGGAGCTGGCCAAGGTCGCCGAGGTGCGGGTCGTCGTCCTGCGCATGTCCCGGGTGTCCACCATCGACGCCACCGGCGCCCAGGTTCTGGGCGACGCGATCACCCGCCTGGAGCGTCGGGGCATCGTCGTGCTGCTGTCGGGCATCCGGCCGGGTCACGACCGCGTGCTGACCGCACTCGGCGTTGCCGACCACCTCCGCCGCGACGGCCTGATCTTCCCCGATACCCCCGCCGCGATCGCCCACGCCCGCGCTCTGCTCACTGGAGCCGCGCCCCGTGCTCCTCGCCGGTCCGGCGACGCGGTGGCCCGGCGGTAAGCGCGCCTTCCCTCTGCCGAAAATGGCAACTAAAAAGGATTTATGAGTATGTAGTGGATCAACGATCGTGCCGTCGGTACCCGGTGTGATGAGATGGCCGGAGCGGAACGCAGGAGCGGGGCGGACTCGGGGACGAGAGAGGAAATCGGGCGAGCATGCCGCTGTATCAGCTGAAGGCGGAGTTCTTCAAGACGCTTGGCCATCCCGCGCGCATCCGGGTGCTGGAACTGCTCAGCGAGCGCGACCACACCGTCTCGGAACTGCTTCCCGAGGTCGGGATCGAGCCGGCCCACCTGTCCCGGCAGCTGGCGGTGCTACGCCGCCCCGGTCTGGTCGCCGGGCGCAAGGAGGGGGCGACGGTCCGTTACTCGCTGACCAGCTCGCCGGTGGCCGAGCTGCTCAGGGTGGCGCGGCACATCCTCACCGAGGTCCTGTCCGGTCAGGCGGAGATCCTGGAGGACCTGCGAGCCGAGACCGCCGAGATCGCACAGGCGTGACGCGGTCACCGGCCACGTGGCGCGGCCCCACCGGCCTCGCCACCGCCCCCGGCGGCGACCGCCGGCCCGGAGCGGACCGGAGCCCCCGCTCACTACCGGGCCCTGCCCGACAGCAGCGCCGCCCAGACCACCCGGGCCTGGGTGAGCGACCACCGGGGCGTCTCGTGCGTCTCGGCCTTCTCCCTCACCCGGACGGTCCGCCGGACGAACGCCTGCCCGCCGCCCTCGCACAGCTCGTAGACCGGGCTCCGGCAGTCACAGGTCCACGCCAGCGACCGTACCCGCTCGGGCGTCCGGTACGGCACCCGCCAGTCCAGCCGCACGTGGTCGCGGCAGGCCGCGACCACGTGCGGGCTCACACACTCCTCCGACGGCATCACGACAACCCTCCACTCGTCCGTCCCGGGCCAACGCGGCAGACGTCTCGCCGGCGTCTTCGTAGCCGCGGGCGGTACGGCGTGCGGTGGTGACGAGATCGTTATCCTGCGGTCCCGGCCGACGGGAAGGGGCGGCGGCCGGGGCGTGGTCGTGCGGCCGGAAGGGTCAGAACCAGCCGCGGTGCCGGGCCATCGCGTGGAGACCGGCGCGCAGCGACTGCTCGACCTGGCCGGGGTGGTCGTTGTAGTGGACCGTGAACCGGTTGTAGGTGTCGTGGCTGGAGCTCAGGAAGCCGCCCCGCTTGTCGGCCTCCAAGATGACGTCCATCGCCTGAGGGCCGGAGATGAAGGTCAGTTCAAGCTCGTTGAAGTGCCGGGCGTACTCGTGCCCGGCGTAGTACTCGATCTCCTGGTAGAACGGCATCCGCGAACCGCGCAGGGTGCCCCGCTCCAGGTCCGCCTTCTTGAAGCGGAAGCCCATCTGGTCCAGCGCGCCGAGCACGTGGTCCTGGGCGGGCAGCGGGTTGACGAACAGCGGGTCGAGGTCGCCCTTGTCCAGCGCGCCGGCCAGCGAGAGCTCGGTGGAGACACCCAGTTGCATGCCGCGCAGCGGGTGGCCGCCGATGGCGCTGATCGGCGT
The DNA here is from genome assembly GCF_053601935.1 of Streptosporangium sp. NPDC004631. Lineage (NCBI taxonomy): Bacteria > Bacillati > Actinomycetota > Actinomycetes > Streptosporangiales > Streptosporangiaceae > Streptosporangium > Streptosporangium sp. NPDC004631. The sequence continues at coordinate 163,202 of NZ_JBSGCR010000007.1, forward strand.
CTCCCACGGCACGGGAATCTCGAAGGGGGCCGACTGCGGGGCGCCCGCCGCGAGGTGGAACGGTCCGGTGATCTGCTGGCGGAGGAAGCTGTGGGTCGACTTGTACTCGCTGTCACCGCTCTCGACCTCGACGACCGCGGTGAAGTCGATGAAGATGCCCTCGACCTTGTAGTCGGAACCGCCGCCGCGGAAGTTGACCTGCCCCCGCAGGAGCTCACCGGGGCGGACGTTGGAGTTTTGCAGGACCGTGTCGACCTCGACACCGGCGCCGAAGGCGGCCATCAGTTTACGGAACACCATTGGGGGACTCCCAGAATCGATGAGAAGGTTTCAGTTGGGTTCGACGGACGGCTTGACCTGATCGTTCCCTCCGCTGATCTGCGGCAGAAGGTGGGCCAGGAGCATGGTGGACAGTACAGAGAACTCGCCCGAGGAGCCACCGGTCCTGATGACGACGGGGCGGGGCGCGTGCTCGGCGAGCTTGGCGCCCACCTCCAGACGCCGGCGCGCCAGCTCATACTGGAGTACGGCGCGGTTGTCGCGGTAGGAGTCGGCCAGCCGGCGCAGCCCCTTGGCCTCGTTCTCCGCTGAGGTGAGCTCGGCCCGGCCCCTGGCCTCGATCTCCCAGCGCACCCGCTGCGCCTCGGTCTCGTGCTCCTCCAGCATGCGGGCGACGTCCTTGCGCGCGGTGTTGGCGGCGGCCCTGACCTCGACGATCCGGGCGTCCCTCGTCTTCTTGGCGCGCTCGATCTCCATCAGCAGGGTGTCGATCCGCCGCTTGCGGGTCAGCTCCCACTCCCGCTCGAAGGCCGACAGCTCCTTGGCGACCTTCTCCCGGGTGGCCAGGTGCTGCTGGTACTGGTCGGGCAGCTGCACGTCGGGGATGTTGGCGCCGGTGATGCGCACGCCGTACCGGCCGAGCTGACGGGTCAGCAGCTCCTGCATGTCACCCACGTCGGAACCGCGCAGGTCGTAGGCTCGCTCGGTGTTGACCTGGCGGCTGCGCTGGCGGATGGCGTCCTGTACGGCGCTGCTGAGCACGAGGTCGAAGTTGCCCGCGCCGATCGTCCTGACGAAGGCCACCGGGTCGACGATGCGGAACTTCAGGAAGAACTCGATCGACTTCAGCGGCACGTTCTCCGCGGTCGGGCAGGCCGAGATCGGGGCGGAGTAGGGGATCTCGGTGGAGGTGTCCACCACCGCGTCCACCCGGTCCCAGGGCAGCCACAGGTAGTGGCGGCCGGGGGGCAGGGAGCCGACGATGGCGCCCCACCGGCTGCGCACGCCGGTGGTGCCCTCCTCGATCTCGACGATGGCCCGGCGCCAGAGCCACACCAGCGCCACGAGCAGGGACAGCACCGCGCCGGCCGAGGCCAGGACGGAGAACGCCCCGCGGCCCAGCAGTGCCGTACCGGCGAGGTAGAGCGCGAACAGCAGCAGCGCCACCCAGGCGAAGCCCCGGCGGTCCTTGGGAATGACGACCGGGACCAACCGGCCGGACTCGCCGCCGCGGAGCAGCTGGCGGATCTCCGACCAGGAGGCCAGGGATTCCTTGATCTTGGAGAACTCTCGGCTCATCTCAGGCGTCTTCCTGCGCGGCGGGCACAGCGGACCCGGTGGGCATGGTGATGGGTGCTGTGACGGTCGCGGGGGGCGGTACGGCGCTCCGGGCGGCTCCCACGGTCTCGGCGGGTTCGGCGACCGGGTTGAGCAGCGTGGCGATCTCGGCCTCCCGGTCCCGGACCCGGTGGCCGATCTCGGTGATCCGTCCTCTGATCGCCGCCATGTCCGTCTCGGAGAACAACTGCGTCTCGTGGCCGCCGACCAGCTGCCCGGCCAGCGCGAGCAGGTCGATGTCGACGGTCTCGCCGATCTGTACCACCCGGGGCAGGTGGGAGGCCACGGCCTCCAGCCGGTCGAGCAGGTCCTGCTGGAACCGGTAGCCCAGGATCTCCGGCGCCTCGGCGGCGCTCAGCGCGCGGATGTCCAGCGCCTGCGCCTCCAGCAGCGCCGCGTTGGCCTTGGCGGTGGACTCCGCCTCCACCAGCCGCTGGCCCGCCTGCGCCTTGGCCTGGTGGGACGCGCGCTCCAGCGCGGTGTCCATCCGCGCCTGGTAGCCCGCGATCTCGGCCTGGATGGCCGACAGCTGCTCCTGCAGTCCGGCGAGCTCCTTGATCAGGTCACCCTCGTTCTGCTCCTTGCGCAACTGGAGTTCGTAGCCGTAGGTGTACGCCTCCTTGGCCACCCTGATCATCTCCGGGGCCGCCAGGTCCATCCGGTACTCCTGGCTGGACGGCTCGGCGTGGGTGATGTTCACGTCGGTGAGCCGTACGGCGGGCAGGAACTGCTGGTTCAGGCTGTCCAGCATGCCCAGGGTGCTCTCCCCGACCAGGTCGTAGATCTCCTCGGCGCGCTGGGCGTAGATCAGGGAGCGGGTGACCTCGCTGATGGCGTTCTGCAGCTTGGCCTGGAAGCCACCGACCGAGCCCAGGACGAAGATGAACTCGGCCGGGTCCTCGATCCTGAACTGCAGGAACAGATCCACGCTGGCCTTGACGCCCTGCTGGGTCGGGGCCTCGCGGATGGGCGCGTTGAAGGGGTACTCGCGGGTGGTGTTGACGATGTAGCCGACCCGCTTCCACGGGTTGAACAGCGTCACCCGGCCGGGCTCGGCGATCTGCACGAGCTTGCCGAACTTGGTGATCAGCGCCTTGCAGCCCTCGGGCACCATGACCACGCTCCGCCGCCACCACAGGAACGCCGCGGCCAGCACCAGCACGGCCCAGTAGTGTGGCCCGAACAGCACCCGCGCGCCGTCGGGCAGCCCGGTGGCGACCAGGCCGACCAGGCCGAGCCCCGCCAGGACGACCAGCGGGACGACGACCCGGGCGGTTCCGCTTCTGGGGATCACCACGGGCGAGATCACGTGGACCGTCTCGCCGTTCGGGCCCTCGCCGCCGAAGCTGCGGTTGACGATCTCGCCGGCCTCGTTCAGTGACGCGCTGCGAGCCTCGATGAGCGTGCTCGCCGAGGCGCCCTGGTCGCGTGCGGCAAGGAAGTCCGCGGGGTTGAGCGCGAACCCCTTCTCCCCGGCCATCTGCCCGCCCGCCTGTCCGGCCATCTGCCCGGCGACCTGTCCGGCGATCTGGCGCAGGTCGCCCCCCTGGCCGTACGCCTGGGCGGCCGCCATCGCCGACTGTATGGCCTCTCTTGGCCGCGACATCACACCTCCAAGGTTATTCATCTAGTGGAAGCCCGATATATCACGCTTGGTGATGGTGCGCAGGCGGTGGACAGTAAAGGGCAGGCGGCTTGCGACCGGCTTGACGCGTGGTTGAAGGGTGAGGAATGTCGGTGGCGCCGCCTACAGTGGTTCAGGTGAGGCCGGTAACAGATTTGCAGCGTAAGGTGGCCCCCTTCGAGGTCGTCACCGACATGACCCCCTCGGGCGACCAGCCCACCGCGATCGCCGAGCTTGAGCGGCGCGTGCGGGCGGGCGACAGGGACAACGTCCTGCTGGGCGCCACGGGCACGGGCAAGACGGCCACGGTCGCCTGGCTGATCGAGCGGCTGCAGCGGCCGACCCTGGTCATCCAGCCCAACAAGACGCTCGCCGCCCAGTTCGCCAACGAACTCCGGGAGATGCTGCCCAACAACGCGGTCGAATACTTCGTCTCCTACTACGACTACTACCAGCCCGAGGCGTACGTCCCGCAGAGCGACACCTACATCGAGAAGGACTCCTCGATCAACGACGAGGTCGAGCGGCTGCGCCACTCGGCGACCAACTCGCTGCTGACCCGCCGCGACACGATCGTGGTGGCCTCGGTGTCGTGCATCTACGGTCTGGGCACCCCCCAGGAGTATGTCGACCGCATGGCCCGGCTCAAGGTGGGCCAGGAGTTCGAGCGCGACAGGCTGCTGCGCCGCCTGGTCGACATGCAGTACACCCGTAACGACCTGGCCTTCACCCGGGGCACCTTCCGGGTGCGCGGCGACACGATCGAGATCATCCCGAAGTACGAGGAGCTCGCCGTGCGGATCGAGATGTTCGGCGACGAGATCGAGAAGCTCTCCACCATGCATCCGCTGACCGGCGAGGTGATCACGGAGGACGACGAGCTCTACATCTTCCCCGCCTCCCACTACGTCGCCGGCGCCGAGCGGATGGAGAAGGCCGTTCTGGGCATCGAGGCCGAGCTCGCCGAGACCCTGGAGAGGATGGAGCGGCAGGGCAAGCTCCTTGAGGCCCAGCGGCTGCGCATGCGCACCACCTACGACCTGGAGATGATGCGCCAGATCGGCACCTGCTCCGGCATCGAGAACTACTCCCGTCACATGGACGGCCGCGTCCCCGGCAGCGCGCCCAACACCCTCCTCGACTACTTCCCCGAGGACTTTCTCCTGGTCCTGGACGAGTCGCACCAGACGGTCCCGCAGATCGGCGCGATGTACGAGGGTGACGCCTCCCGTAAGCGCACCCTGGTGGAGCACGGCTTCCGGCTGCCCTCGGCGATGGACAACCGCCCGCTGAAGTGGGAGGAGTTCCTGGAGCGGATCGGCCAGACCGTCTACCTGTCGGCCACCCCGGGAGGCTACGAGCTGGGCCGCAGCGGAGGCGACGTGGTCGAGCAGGTCATCCGGCCGACCGGCCTGGTCGACCCCGAGGTGATCGTCAAGCCCACGAAGTCCCAGATCGACGACCTGGTCCACGAGATCAGGACCCGGACCGAGAAGGACGAGCGGGTGCTGGTCACCACGCTGACCAAGAAGATGTCCGAGGATCTCACCGACTACCTCCTGGAGCTCGGCATCCGGGTCCGCTACCTGCACAGCGAGGTCGACACGCTGCGCCGCATCGAGCTCCTCCGCGAGCTGCGGATGGGCGAGTTCGACGTGCTGGTCGGCATCAACCTGCTCCGCGAGGGCCTGGACCTGCCCGAGGTGTCGCTGGTCGCCATCCTCGACGCCGACAAGGAGGGCTTCCTCCGCTCGGAGACCTCCCTGATCCAGACCATCGGCCGCGCGGCCCGCAACGTCTCCGGTCAGGTGCACATGTACGCCGACCGGATCACCCCCTCCATGGAGCGGGCGATCGAGGAGACCAGCAGGCGCCGGGCCAAGCAGGCCGCCTACAACGAGGCCAACGGCATCGACCCGCAGCCGCTCCGCAAGAAGATCGCCGACATCCTCGACTCGCTCAACCGGGAGGACGCCGACACCGCCCAGCTCCTCGGGGGCGGCGGACGCCAGCAGTCGCGCGGCAAGGCCCCGGTGCCCGGCTTCGCGGCCAAGCAGGCGGGCCGGCACGCCAAGACGATCGCGGGGGAGATGCCCAGGGCCCAGCTGGAGGCCCTGGTCGAGTCGCTCACCGACCAGATGCACCAGGCGGCCGCCGACCTTCAGTTCGAGGTCGCCGCCCGGCTCCGCGACGAGATCAAGGAGCTCAAGCGAGAGGTCCGCGACATGCGCGAGGCGGGAGTCTCCTGAGCCGGCACCCCAGGCCGGCACCCTGAGCCGTGAGGACACCGCCGGCGAATCGATCGGCGAGTGAGCGGTCCCGTGACCACGGATGTGATCACGGGACCCTCGCGATCACCGCGTCAGCGGATGAAAGTGCTCACATCGAGGTCGACGTCGACGTCGAAGCCGATGTTCGTCCGCAGCCGGCCTCGGTGAATCCCGGTGGGAACGTAGGCCCTGACGGAGGGCTCCAGCTCGAAGGTGTAGACGACGGTCTGCTCGTCGTCCAACTCAACGCGCCAGAAATGCCTGATCCCGGCGTCAGAGTATTTGATCGGCTTGGTGGTCCGGTCCCGATCCATTGATTCGGGGGACACCACCTCGACCGCGAGACGCACATCCTCGGCTCTGAAGGACGTCGTCCTCATGTCCGTCAACGCGGACCTGGTCACCACCATGATGTCGGGCTCGGGCCGTTGCCGGACTCCGAGGGTCACCGTCATCTCCCGCACAACGACCAGGTCATCCGGAGGGACGAGATCCTGTTCGAAACGCCTCAGCACGAACATGTGAAACGCGGTCTGCGGAGACATCATGACGAGTGACCCGTCGATCAGTTCGACGTGCCGAGGCGCGTCAGGGGGGAGATGATCGAGCATGTCGGCGGTCCATCCACCGGCGGGCCCTGGGTAGAACCACTCGGGGAATGCCGTGGTCATCGGGAGCCCTCCCTCGGGTGACGTTCTAGGACCTCAGGCGACAGGACCATTCTGCCACTTTCCGTAGTCGCGCCGCGACCGAAAGGAGTTCTGTCCGGCCGGTCGCGCCTGCGGCGTTCGCCGTCGGACGGCCTCCCCAGAGGGGAGATCCTCCGCTCCAGGGGTCAGGGGCCGAAAGCGCGGGGAGCGGAGGGACTCCGGGGCTGTGCGGCGGCGGCCGTCTCAGCCGTGGCCGTCCCGGTGCGAGCGGTTGACCGCCGTGCGGTTGTAGAGCTCGTCGATCTCCTCCAGCGGGTCGGGGGCGCGGCGACGTGCCTCGATCTCCAGGTCGGTGCGGCTCTGGATGTCGTCGATGCCGACGGCCGAGTGCGACATCTGGTCGTTGAGCAGGTCGGCGCGGATCCGGGCACAGGACGTGGTCAGCTTGGCGTGGTGCTCGCGCAGGCGGTTCAGGGAGGCGTGGTCGACGTAGGCCGAGGTGCGGCTGTGCTGGGCGTAGAGGCCGAGCTGGGTGTCCAGCCGGTCCGCGTGCCCGCCGATCTCGGCCACCAGCTGGGGCAGATCGCCCAGGCCCCACCCGTCGCGCAGCGCGTGGTCCACCGCCTGCCTGGTCAACGAGACCTCCCGGCGTAGATCCAGGCGCATCCGCTCCGTCTCACCGGCGTCGCCGGGGTCCATCGCCGCCACGTGGGAGACGACCCGGCTGGTCACCTTGCGGGCCTTCTTGGTGGCCTTCTTGCCGACCTTGACCAGGAGGTAGATACCCGCGGCTCCCACGAGCAGGAAGAGCAGCAGAACCACCAGCAGGATGGAGAGGAAAGTGCTGATCGGAGTCACCTCCCAACGGGGCGAAATCAGGGTGTTTCGAGCATAGCTCGCGTCCTCATCCGGGTGCGGGTGCCAAGCCGCTGAAAACGGCCGGGCGGGATGACGTCCCACGCTCGCTCATCGACTCCCGGCCGCCGATCGACCCCGCCACACTCCCTCCGGGGGCGTGTCCCCGCGGGTTCAGGCGGTGCCGACCGATCCGGCCGGTTCGGTCCGGGCGCCGCCGGTCCCGGCCTCCCCCGGGTGGGGGGCGCCGGTCTCGACGGGGTCGGCGCGGACGGTGCCGAGGTGGGGCGGGAGCCAGCCCTCTCCGGCCACGTAGTGGCGGACGACCCGGGCGGGCACACCGGCGATCACGCTGTGGTCCGGGAACTCCCCGCGGACCACGGCTCCGCCCGCGACCACGCACTGCCTGCCGATCCGGGTTCCCGGCAGGATGATCGAGCCGGCGCCCAGCCAGGAGCCCGAGCCGATGACCACGGGGTTGTTCCGCGGCCACTGACGGCCGATCGGTGTCTCAGGGTCGTCGTAGACGTGGTTCTGGTCGGTGATGTAGACGTAGGGGCCGGTGAACACGTGGTCGCCGATGTCGATCGACTGGTGTCCGACGATGTGGCTGCCCCTGCCGATCGAGCAGCTCCCGCCGATCCGCACGATCGAGTCCGGCCCCAGGTCCACCCCGGGGCCCATGCCCGCGGAGATGGAGACCCGTTCGCTGACCAGGGTGTGCGCGCCGATCTCGATCCACGCCTCGCCGAAGACGGCTCCGACGGGGAACGACAGGCAGGCGCCCTCGCCAAGGCGGCGGAACCGGTATCCCGCCGGACTGGCCGGACTCACCGTCCCGGCCGCGCGGACCGCGATCCAGGCACGGTGGATCAAGCTGCCCATAGCACGCCGTACCACACCACGAAGTGACATAGCGGCCTAAGTTACTCCCTGGTCGTATGGTGGCGAAATGCGGGGCGGGGGACGGGCGGGCGGTTCGCGGCAACCGTTTGATATCCTGAGAGCCCGTGGGCATGTAGGCCTCCATCAGGGTGCGCCGACTGATCTATGACGACCACGGGAGACTTCTTGCGCAGCGCCGCACACACCAAGCATCTGTTCGTCACCGGCGGCGTCGCCTCCAGTCTCGGTAAGGGACTGACGGCCTCCAGCCTCGGGCGTCTTCTTAAACTGCGGGGCCTCCGGGTCACCATGCAGAAACTCGACCCCTACCTCAACGTCGACCCCGGAACGATGAACCCGTTCCAGCACGGCGAGGTCTTCGTCACCGACGACGGCGCCGAGACCGACCTCGACGTCGGCCACTACGAGCGCTTCCTCGACACCGAGCTGCACGGTTCGGCGAACGTCACCACCGGCCAGGTCTACTCCAACGTCATCGCCAAGGAGCGCCGCGGCGAGTACCTCGGGGACACCGTGCAGGTCATCCCGCACATCACCAACGAGATCAAGGACCGGATCCGCTCCATGGCCGGTCCCGACGTGGACGTGGTCATCACCGAGGTCGGCGGCACCGTCGGCGACATCGAGTCGCTGCCCTTCCTGGAGGCAGTCCGCCAGATCCGCCACGAGGTCGGCCGGGACAACGTCTTCTTCCTGCACGTCTCGCTGCTGCCGTACATCGGCCCCAGTGGCGAGCTGAAGACCAAGCCCACGCAGCACTCGGTCGCCGCGCTGCGCAGCATCGGCATCCAGCCCGACGCGATCGTCTGCCGCTCCGACCGGCCGATCACCAACTCGCTCAAGCGCAAGATCAGCCTCATGTGCGACGTCGACGAGGACGCGGTCGTCTCCGCCATCGACGCGGCGAGCATCTACGACATCCCCAAGGTGCTGCACTCCGAGGGGCTGGACGCCTACGTGGTGCGCCGTCTCGGCCTGCCCTTCCGCGACGTGGACTGGAAGGAGTGGGAGCAGCTCCTGCGCCGGGTGCACCGCCCGGCCAAGGAGGTCACGATCGCGCTCGTCGGCAAGTACATCGACCTGCCCGACGCCTACCTGTCGGTCACCGAGGCGTTGCGCGCGGGCGGTTTCGCCAACGACGCCCGCGTCAACATCCGCTGGGTGAAGAGTGACGACTGCGAGACGCCCGACGGCGCCGCCCGCGAGCTGGACGGCGTGGACGGCGTGCTGATCCCCGGCGGGTTCGGCGTGCGAGGCATCGAGGGCAAACTTGGCGCGGTCCAGCACGCCAGGGAGAACAGGGTCCCGCTCCTCGGCCTCTGCCTGGGCATGCAGTGCATCGTCATCGAGGCCGCACGCAACCTGGCCGGCATCGAGGACGCGGGCAGCAGCGAGTTCGACGTCGAGACCACCCACCCGGTCATCTCCACCATGGCGGATCAGGAGGACGTCGTCTCCGGCGAGCGCGACATGGGCGGCACCATGCGGCTGGGTCTCTACCCCGCCAAGCTCACCGAGGGATCCCTCGCCCGCCGGCTGTACGGCATGGCCAAGGTGGACGAGCGTCACCGTCACCGCTACGAGGTCAACAACTCCTACCGTGACCAGCTGGAGAAGGTCGGCCTGGTCTTCTCCGGCCTGTCGCCCGACGGCCGCCTCGTGGAGTACGCCGAGCTGCCCACCGACGTCCACCCCTTCTTCATCGGCACCCAGGCGCACCCGGAGTTCCGCTCCCGCCCTACCCGCCCGCACCCGCTGTTCAAGGGCCTGATCGGCGCGGCCCTGACCTACGCCGACGTCCGGGGCACCACGGCCAAGGCGGGACGGGGCAAGTGAGCGACCTCGTCCCCGGCCCCGTGCCCGCCCCCGTACCCCGTCCCGAGGTCGACCCCGTGACCGATTTCACGGCCGGTCCCGCGGCCGACGTCGCCGACCTGCCGGAGGAGTGGAAGGTCGCCTCCTCCGCCGAGCACTTCAGCGGACGCGTCATCACCGCGGTGACCGACGCGGTCGTCATGCCGGACGGGGAGATCGTCAACCGCGACTACGTGCTCCACCCCGGATCGGTGGCCGTGCTCGCGCTCGACGACCACGGCCGGGTGCTCATGATCCGGCAGTACCGTCACGCCGTCCGGCGTCTGCTCTGGGAGCTGCCCGCCGGCCTGCGGGACATCGAGGACGAGCCTCTCCACCTCGCGGCGGCCAGGGAGCTGGCCGAGGAGACCGGCTACCGGGCGGAGACCTGGCACACCCTGGTCGACGCCTTCACCTCGCCGGGCATGACCGACGAGCGGACCCGGATCTTCCTCGCCAGGGACGTCGCCCCCATCCCCGCGGGGGAGCTGGATTTCGTCCGGCGACACGAGGAGGCCGACATGCCGGTGGTCTGGATTCCCCTGTCCGACGCGGTTCGCCGTGCCCTGGCGGGAATGATCCACAATTCCCAAGCCGTGGCCGGTATTCTCGCCGCATACGCCGCTTCGGCGGATGCTTTCGCCTCGCTGCGGCCCGCCGACGCACCGGAGGCATGACAGGAGGAGACCCTGAGCGAGACGGAGGCCGTCCTCTCCAGCTACCTCGCCCATCTGGCGGTGGAGCGGTGCCTGGCCGCCAACACACTGGCCTCCTACCGCCGTGACCTGCTGCGATACGTGGAGCATCTGCGGAACCGCAGGCGCTCCACCTTCGCGGAGGTCACCGAGGCCGACGTCACGGCCTTCCTCGCCGCACTCGCGGAGGGCGACGACAAGCACCAGGCTCTCGTCGCCAGCTCGGCGGCGCGGGCCGTCTCCGCGGTGCGTGGCCTGCACCGCTTCGCGCTGCGCGTGGGCATCTGCGGGCACGACCCGGCCCACCAGGTGCGCCCGCCGCGCAGGCTCAGGCGTCTGCCCAAGGCGATCAGTGTGAACGACGTGGAACGGTTGATCGCGGCCTCGGGCCCGGAGGGCTCGCCGCTCACCATGCGCAACCGGGCGCTGCTGGAACTGCTGTACGGCACCGGCGCCCGCATCTCCGAGGCCGTGGGCCTCGCGGTGGACGACGTCGATCTGGGGTCGAAGACCCAGCAGGTGAGACTGCGCGGCAAGGACGGGCGCGCCCGGCTGGTGCCCCTGGGCCGCTTCGCGCGAGAGGCGCTGGGCACCTATCTCGCCCGGGCCAGGCCGGGCATCGCCGCCCACGGCAGGGGCGGCCCGGGACTGTTTCTCAACGCCAGGGGTGGACGGCTCACCCGGCAGGGGGCCTGGGAGGTCCTCCAGGCCGCGGCGGAACGAGGGGGACTGGCGGGAATCTCACCGCATATCTTGCGACATTCGTTCGCAACACACCTCCTGGACGGGGGTGCGGACGTTAGGGTGGTTCAGGAATTACTCGGCCACGCCTCGGTGACCACCACCCAGGTGTACACCCTGGTCACGGTGGACAAGCTTCGGGAGGTCTACGCCGCCGCGCATCCGCGCGCGCGGCATTGAGCTTCGTTGTGTCCGGGCGTGCCGCCTTGCCGCATACGTGATGACGCCATAGTGTCCGTCCGGACGGTCCGGTTCGAGGCCGTCAGGGAGGTTCGACTGGTGACTGTGACCACCGACGGTTCTGTCCGGGGAACGACCCCCGGAAACCCCGAGAATCCCTGGGGAGACACCAAGACCGCCGGGACCCCTCGTAGCGGGGGAGTCCTCGGCCCGACCGGACGACCTCGTCCGGTGTTCCCCGATCCGCCCCCGCGTACGGTGCACGGCCCGGCGCGTGTCGTGGCCATGGTCAACCAGAAAGGCGGCGTCGGCAAGACGACCACGACCATCAACCTGGGCGCGGCGCTGGCCGAGGCCGGGCTGAAGGTGCTGCTGGTCGACTTCGACCCGCAGGGCGCCCTCTCCGTCGGCCTAGGGATCAACCCCCACCAGCTTGACCTGACGGTCTACAACCTCCTGATGGAGCGGCAGATCACCGCCCACGACGTGCTGATGGAGACCGGCGTCGAGGGCATGGATCTGCTGCCCAGCAACATCGACCTGTCGGCGGCCGAGGTCCAGCTCGTCACGGAGGTCGCCCGCGAGCAGGTGCTCGGCCGGGTGATCAAGCCCCTCCTGCCCGAGTACGACGTCTGCCTGATCGACTGCCAGCCCTCCCTGGGACTGCTCACGATCAACGCGCTGGCCTGCGCGCACGGCGTCATGGTGCCGCTGGAGTGCGAGTTCTTCGCGCTGCGCGGGGTCGCGTTGCTGATGGACACCATCATCAAGGTCCAGCAGCGCATCAACGAGGACCTGGTCATCGAGGGGTTGCTCGCCACCATGTACGACGCGCGTACCCTGCACGGCCGTGAGGTGCTGGCCCGGGTCGTCGAGGCGTTCGACGACAAGGTCTACCACACCGTGATCAACCGGACGGTCCGTTTCCCGGACGCCACCGTGGCCGGCGAGCCCATCACCAGTTTCGACTCCTCCTCACTCGGTGCCAGCGCCTACCGTGAACTGGCTCGCGAGGTTCTCGCCAGGTGGAACGCGCTGTAGCGGTGATCGCGGTCCCGGGTGCGGGACAATGGCGGGATGACCGAGCAGCCACAGACGGCCGTCGACACCTTCAGGGTGCACCTGGAGGTCTTCGAGGGCCCCTTCGACCTGCTGCTCGGCCTGATCTCCAAGCACAAACTGGACATCACCGAGGTCTCGCTCAGTCAGGTCACCGACGAGTTCATCTCCTACATCCGGGCCAGGGGATCGCAGTGGGACCTGGACCAGGCGAGCCACTTCCTGCTCGTCGCGGCGACCCTGCTCGACCTGAAGGCGGCTCGGCTGCTGCCGTCGGGCGAGGTCGACGACGAAGAGGATCTCGCCCTCCTGGAGGCCCGCGACCTGCTGTTCGCCCGGCTTCTCCAGTATCGGGCCTACAAGGAGGTGGTGAAGGTCCTCTCCAGCCGGATGGCCGAGGAGGCCCTGCGCTTCCCCCGGATCGTGCCGATGGAGGCCGAGTTCGCCAACCTCCTGCCCACGCTGATCCTGGGCATCGGGCCCGATCGCCTCGCCGAGATCGCCCGGCAGGCCTTCGTCCCCAAGGTCCCGCCCTCGGTCTCGGTCGCCCACATCTATCAACCACTCGCCAATGTCCGCGATCAGGCGGTTATCCTTGTCGAGCGGCTCCGACGGCTGCGCCGGGCGACCTTCCGGGCTCTCACCTCCGACTGCGCGGGCACCTTCGAGGTCGTCGCGCGTTTCCTGGCCGTCCTGGAGCTCTACCGGGAGGCGGCCGTCTCCTTCGAGCAACTGGAGCCCCTCGGGGATCTCCACGTGACCTGGACCGGCAGCGACGACGGGGACGTCACCGTGGCCGACGACTACGACGAGAGCACGAGGAAAGAGCCCGCCGATGACTGACGCGGTAGTCGAGCCGGACCTCCGCACCGGGCTGGAGGCCATCCTGCTCGTGGTCGACGAGCCGGTCACCGAGACCACCCTCGCCCAGGTGCTGGACCGCCCCGTCCCCGAGGTCGCCAGGACGCTCCGGGAGCTGTCGGCGGAATACACCGACGGCGGCCGGGGTTTTGATCTCAGAGAGGTCGCCGGCGGCTGGCGGTTCTACACGCGGGCCGAGTGCGCGGCCCTCGTGGAGCGGTTCGTCCGCGACGGCCAGCAGGCGCGGCTCACCCAGGCCGCGCTGGAGACCCTGGCCGTGGTCGCCTACCGGCAGCCGGTCAGCCGGGCCCGGGTGGCGGCCATCCGAGGTGTCAACAGCGAAGGCGTCATGCGTACGCTGGTAGCGAGAGGGCTGGTCGAGGAGGCCGGCACCGACCCGGAGAGCCAGGCACTGCTCTACCGGACAAGTTCGTATTTTCTTGAACGGATGGGCCTGCGGGATCTCGACGAGCTTCCCGAACTGGCACCGTTCCTGCCCGACGACGTGGAAATCCTAGAGGAGCAGAAGTAGTGGACAACAGGCGTAGTACCCCGTCCGGTGATGGACGCGGTCGAGGCCGTGGCGGCGCCCCGCGCGGTGGCGACCCCCGTGGGGGCGGCAACTTCAGAGGCGGATCCCGAGGCGGAGCCCAGGGCGGTTTCCGTTCCGCGGCCCCTCGCGGGGACGATCGTGGCGGTTTCCGCTCCGATGGTCCGCGCAGGGATGATCGTGACGATTCGCGTGGCCGGTACGGCAGGCCCGCCGCCGGTTCCCGTTCCGAGGGGCCGCGCCGTGACGATCGCGGGGGCTTCCGTTCCGACGGTCCGCGCCGTGATGACCGTGAGGGTTTCCGCGCCGGTCCGGCCCGCCGTGACGATCGTGGCGGTTTCCGCTCCGATGGTCCGCGCAGGGATGATCGCGATGACTCGCGTGGCCGGTACGGCAGGCCCGCCGCCGGTTCGCAGGGCGGTTCCCGTTCCGACGGTCCGCGCCGTGACGACCGCGGGGGCTTCCGCTCCGACGGTCCGCGCCGTGACGATCGTGGCGGTTTCCGTGCCGGTGGTCCGGCTCGTGGGGACGACCGCGGTGGTTTCCGCGGTGACCGTGACTCCTCGCGTGGTGGTTTCCGTTCCGCGGCCCCTCGCGGGGACGAGCGTGGTGGTTTCCGCTCCGATGGTCCGCGCAGGGATGATCGCGATGACTCGCGTGGCCGGTACGGCAGGCCCGCCGCCGGTTCCCGTTCCGAGGGGCCGCGCCGTGACGATCGCGGGGGCTTCCGTTCCGACGGTCCGCGCCGTGATGACCGTGAGGGTTTCCGCGCCAGTCCGGCCCGTCGGGACGACCGCGGTGGTTTCCGCTCCGCGGCCCCTCGCGGGGACGATCGTGGTGGTTTCCGCGCCGACCGTGACCCCTCACGTGGCCGGTCCGCCTCGGACCGTGGCCGGACCGAGGCGCCGGGGAGCGGTTCCCGCGGCCGGTTCGGCAGGACGGCCCGCAAGGACGAGGTTCAGACGCTCGGCGGCAGGCGGACCGGCCCCTACGCCGGGCGCGGTGCCGCGGCCGGCCGCTCTCCGGTGGCGAAGGCCGAGCTCCGGCCCGGTGCGATCCAGAACGACCGGTTCAAGACCGCCCGCCAGCCCCGCCGCGACTCCGACTTCTACGACGGCGGCTACGTCGACGAGCGTGACACCACCGAGGTTCCGGATGGCGTCCGGCTGCAGAAGGTCCTCGCCCAGGCGGGCGTGGCCAGCCGCCGGGCCTGTGAGGAGATGATCGGCGAGGGCAGGGTGACGGTCGACGGTCAGGTGGTCCGCCGCTTCGGCGCCCGGGTGGACCCGGCCAAGCAGGTCATCCACGTGGACGGCAAGCGACTGCCGACAATGCCCGACCTGGTCTACCTCGCCGTCAACAAGCCGATCGGCGTCGTCAGCACCATGTCCGACCCCGACGGCCGCCCCTCCCTGGCCGACTACGTGGCCGACCGCACCGAGCGGCTGTTCCACGTGGGCCGCCTGGACACCGAGACCGAGGGTCTCATCCTGCTCACCAACGACGGCGAGCTGGCCAACCGCCTCACCCACCCGAGCTACGGCGTGCAGAAGAAGTACTGGGCGAAGGTCCCCGGCAAGATCGAGCGCGATCTGGGCCGCCGCCTGAAGCAGGGCGTCGAACTGGAGGACGGCGTCGCCAAGGCCGACTCCTTCACCCTGGTCCAGGAGCACGGGCAGCAGGCGCTGGTGGAGGTCGTTCTACACGAGGGCCGCAAGCACGTGGTCCGCCGCATGCTGGAGGAGGTCGGGCACCCGGTCATCGACCTGGCCCGCATCGAGTTCGGCCCGGTCAAGCTCGGCCGCCTCAAGCCGGGTACGGTCCGCACGCTGACCCTCAAGGAGGTCGGCGAGCTCTACGCGGCCGTGGGCCTGTAACCTTCACGGGCATGCTCAGGACACGCCGGGCCGCCTCATGGGCGGTCCGGCGTGCCAGGATACGGAGGAGCGACGATGGTGCGGGCGATCCGCGGTGCGATTCAGGTGGAGGGCAACGACCGGGACGCGATCCTGGCCGGGGTGACCGAGCTGGTCACCGAGGTGATGGGGCGTAACAGGCTCACCACCGGCGACGTGATCAGTGTGATCTTCACGTCCACGCCCGACCTGACCGCGGAGTTTCCCGCCCTGGCCGCCCGCAAGCTCGGCTTCCACGACGTCCCGCTGATCTGCGCCTCCGAGATCGACGTCCCGGGCGCGTTGCCCCACGTCGTGCGGCTGATGGCCCACGTGGAGACCGATCGGCCGCGTCATGAGATCCAGCACGTCTATCTGCGCGGCGCGGTCGCCCTGCGCGTGGACATCGCTCAGTGAACCCGTCATGCGACACCATGTCCGAGGAGCGCGGGTGAGCGGGATCGAAAGCGTCCTCGTCGTCGGCACCGGCCTGATCGGCACCTCGATCGCCCTGGCCCTGCGGGAGCAGGGCGTCACCGTCTTCCTGGACGACCGTGACGCGGCGGCCGTACGGCTGGCACGGGAGCTCGGCGCGGGCGTCGAGTGGCCCGCCGAGCGGAGCCCGGAGACCGCCTCGGGCGTCGCTCCGGACACGATCGTGGACATCGCGGTCATCGCGGTCCCGCCGCACGTGGTCGCGGACCGGCTCGCCGACCTGCAGAGGGCCGGGGCGGCCCGCTTCTACACCGACGTGGCCAGCGTCAAGGCGCTCCCGCTTCAGCAGGCCGCGGCCCTCGGCTGCGACCTGACCACCTATGTCGCCGGGCATCCCCTCGCGGGCCGGGAGCGTTCCGGGCCCGCCGCCGCCAGGGCCGACCTGTTCCTGGGGCGGCCGTGGGCGCTGTGCCCGACGGAGGAGACCTCACCCGAGGCGGTGGAGGTCATGCGCGGGCTGATCAAACTCTGCGGCGGCGAGGCCGTCGAGGTCGAGGCGGCCGAGCACGACCGGGCCGTCGCGATCATCTCGCACGCCCCGCATGTGGCCGCCTCCGCGGTCGCCGCCCGGCTCGCCGACGCCTCGGCCACAGCGCTGGGCCTGGCCGGTCAGGGGGTCCGCGACGTCACGCGCATCGCCGCCGGCGATCCGGGCCTGTGGACCGGGATCCTGTCCGGCAACGCGCTGCCGGTGGCCGAGGTGCTGGAGGCGGTGGCGGCCGACCTGGCGGCGGCGGCCGCCGCGCTGCGTGCGTCCTCCGACCCGGCGGCCATGGGCGGCGTCACCGAGCTGCTGCACCGGGGTGTGGCGGGCACCGGCCGGATCCCCGGCAAGCACGGCGGTCCGGCACGCGTCTACGCGACCGTCCAGGTCATCATCGGCGACCGTCCGGGTGAGCTGGCCCGGCTGTTCCAGGTGGCCGAGGCCGCGGGCGTCAACATCGAGGACGTCCGGCTGGAGCACGCTCCCGGTCTCCCGCTGGGCGCGGCCGACCTGTCGGTGCAGCCCGAGGCGGTGGCCGTGCTGTCGGAGGCGCTGCGGGCCCACGGCTGGCACCTGCCCTGAGGGCTCCCGGCCGGACCCGCGCCGGCCATTCCCAGCCGGCGCGGAGGTTCCCCGCGGGGCCCGATCCGGTGACCCCCGCGGCCCGCTCCGGCGGTCCTCGGGGGCGGCCCGCCTTCTTTGATGCGTGATTCCCCCGTCGTTCCCGGTAGCCTCGTACGGACAACTGAAGCGGGCTGCAAGGGAGAGGCGTCGTGACCGGACTGGTCGTCGCCATGGACGGTCCTTCGGGGTCGGGCAAGTCGAGCGCGTCGCGCGGGATCGCGCGGGCGCTGGGGCTGCGTTATCTCGACACCGGGGCGATGTACCGTGCGATCACGTGGTGGATGCTCCAACGGGGTGTCGACCTCTCCGACCCCGAGGCGGTCGCGGCCAGGGCGCTGGACCCCCTTCTCACGGTCGGCACCGACCCCGAAGCTCCGTCGGTGGCCGTGGACGGCGTCGACGCCGCCGTGCCCATCCGCACCTCCGAGGTCACCGCGGCCGTCTCCGCGGTCAGCGCGGTGCCCGAGGTCCGGCGCCGGCTGGTGGCCGAGCAGCGTGAGATCATCGGTCTGGGCGACATCGTCGTCGAGGGCCGTGACATCGGCACGGTGGTCGTGCCCGACGCCCAGGTCAAGATCTACCTGACCGCGAGCGCGGACGCCCGGGCCCTCCGCCGTACGGCGGAGCTCGCCGGCACCACGCTGGAGGCGCAGAAAAGCGCCATGGCCAGGCGTGACACCCTGGACTCGACGCGGAAGACCGACCCATTGGCGATGGCGGCCGACGCCGTCGAACTGGACACCACGGCGCTGAACCTGGAAGAGGTCATCGCCGAGGTACTGCGCGTGATTAAGGAAAAGGCGTGACGGGGGAATACGACGGAGACAACGGCTGGATCGAGGCCGAGCTGCTCGATCCGGATACCGGTGACGGCTCAGGGGAGGCGGGCCCCGACTTCGACCCGCAGCCGGTCGTGGCCGTGGTGGGCCGTCCCAACGTGGGCAAGTCCACCCTGGTCAACCGGATAATCGGCCGCCGGGAGGCGGTCGTGGAGGACGTGCCGGGCGTGACCCGTGACCGGGTCACCTACGACGCCACCTGGCGAGGCCGCCGGTTCACGGTGGTCGACACCGGCGGCTGGGACCCCGACGCGACCGGCATGGCGTTGAAGATCGCCGAGCAGGCGCAGGTCGCGGCCGAGCTGGCCGACGTGATCCTGTTCGTCGTGGACGCCGTGGTGGGCGTCACCGACGCCGACGAGATCGTCGGACACGTGCTGCGCGGTTCCGGAAAGCCGGTCATCCTCGCGGCGAACAAGGTCGACAACCAGCAGATGGAGCTGGAGGCCGCCGGTCTGTGGGCCCTCGGCCTGGGTGAGCCGCAGCCGGTCTCCGCCCTGCACGGCCGTTCCAGCGGCGACCTGCTCGACGTGATCCTCGACAAGCTGCCGGAGACGCCGCCCCAGCGTTTCGGCGCCGAGCGCGGTCCGCGCCGGGTCGCCCTGGTGGGCAAGCCCAACGTGGGCAAGTCCTCCCTGCTGAACAAGCTGGCCGGTGAGGAGCGCGTGCTCGTCGATCCGATGGCGGGCACCACCCGTGACCCGGTCGACGAGCTGATCCAGCTCGGCGGCAAGACCTGGCGCTTCGTGGACACCGCGGGCATCCGCCGGCGTGACCGGGAGCTGAAGGGCGCCGACTTCTACGCGAGCATGCGCACCCGGGCCGCCCTGGAGCGGTCGGAGGTGGCGGTCGTGCTCATCGACGCCAGCGAGGTGCTGACCGAGCAGGACCTGCGGATCATCTCCCTGGTGATCGACTCCGGTCGTGCCATGGTGGTGGCGTTCAACAAGTGGGACCTCCTCGACGAGGACCGCCGCCACTACCTGGAGAAGGAGATCGACCGCCAGCTCATCCGCGTGCCGTGGGCCCTGCGGGTCAACATCTCGGCGAAGACCGGCTGGCACGTGGACCGGCTCGTCCCGGCCCTGGAGAAGGCGCTGGACTCCTGGGCCACCCGGGTGCCCACCGCCCGCCTCAACGCCTTCCTCACCGACCTGGTGGCGGCCACCCCGCCCCCGGTCCGGGGTGGCAAGCAGCCCAAGATCCTCTTCGCCACCCAGGCGACGACCGAGCCTCCCAGGTTCGTGCTGTTCACCTCGGGCTTCCTTGAGGAGACCTACCGCCGCTTCATCGAGCGCCGGATCCGCGAGGAGTTCGGCTTCGCCGGCTCTCCCATCGAGGTCACGATGAAGATCCGGGAGAAGCGGCAGTCCCAGAAGAACCAGAAGAAGAAGTAGCGACTCCCGGCGGACGGCCCGGCCCGCGCCGGGCCGTCCGCGGTCTTCGTACCGAACCCTCGTACTCGGCGAGCCGTTCGGCGTGGACGCCGACCTCGACGAGAACGGTCACCGGTCACTCCGCCGGCGCGGTGATCTGCACCGGCACGTCGTAGTCGCGGAGGGCGACGGTCACTCCGCCGCCGGTCATCGGCAGGTCGGCTCTGATCAGGCGGCCGGTGGCCCTGTCGATCCAGAGCCTGCCGTCCACGCTCTGCTTGAGGCCGGGGACCATCGCCCCGAGGACCTGCTGGGAGAACGTGGCCGAGAGCCGGTAGGCGTCGATGCCGTCCATCCTCTCCGTGGCCTCGGTCTCCGGGTTCTGCGCGGTGCTCAGCAGCCGCACGACGCCCCGGCCGGGGTCGAGGATGGCCGAGGGGTCGTAGATCGAGGCCAGCTGGCTCCGCGACATCTTCTGAAAGCCGCCCGTCGCGTCCTTGAAGTGGACGGTGTCACCGATCAGGACGAAGCTGATCTCCTGGAGGGTGCCCATCGGGTCGATCTGGATGGTCCCCTCGGCGTCGCCGGTCCCGCTGAGGCGGCCGGAGGCCTTCTTGACCGGCACCGGCGGCGTGCCCTCGGTCTCCATGCTGAAGGCCGCGGACCTGACGGCCCGCATCGCGTCCGCGCACCTGGCGACCAGTTCGGCGCCGCTGGGAAGGGCCGCCCTGCCGTCGGAGGCGTCACCACCGCCGCACGCTGTGATCAGGGAGAGCGCGGCGGCGGCCGCGGCCATGAGGATCCGGCGGGCGGGCGGGGGAACAGGCATGGCCGGATCGTAACGACCTCCCGGTCAACCAAGGGAGGAGTCGCCGGTATCGGTTTCGCGTCAGCGGAGGCTCTTGAGGTGGTCCACCACGGGGGTGTAGGCGGCCTCCAGTTCGCGAAGTTGGTCGTCGGTCAGCAGGTCGATGAAGTGCTGCCGCACGCTGGCCACATGGTGCGGCGCGACCCTCTGGATCGTGTCCCAGCCGTGTTCGGTGAGCACGGCGAAGGTGCCGCGCCGGTCGTCGACGCAGGTCTCCCGGGCGACCAGCCCGGCGGCCTCCATCCGGGAGATCTGGTGGGACAGGCGGCTACGCGACTGGATCGTGGCGTCGGCCAGGTCGCTCATACGCATCCGGTGGCCGGAGCTCTCCGACAGGTTGACCAGGATTTCGTAGTCGTTCACCGACAGCCCGAAGGTCTGCAGTTCACGGTCGAGACGGTGTTCCAGAAGCTTGTGCGCGGCCAGATGAGCACGCCAGGCCCGCTGCTCCATTGAGGTGAGCCAGCGGGGCTCCCCGTTGTTCACTGGTGGTGTCACCATTCCTCATTCGCCACTCGCGGCCCGATTCGCGGCGCGGGAGCTCCGGCCGGCCGGTCGTTCCCCTGCCGTGTCGCGCTCGCTCCCGGCTCATAGATCAAAACCTACCTCAGGCAGGGGTGACGCCCTCGTCGCAGGTCCGGCGAACCGGGCGGTCCGGCCGGCTTCCGGTGGATCGGGCCAGCTCGGCCGGACGGTCGGTGACGGCGCAGGCCGCCACGCCCGAGTCGGTCCGCCACTCCAGCAGATGCCTGCCGTCCCACTCCAGGCGGCGGGGGCCGTCCGCCTCCCGCAGGTCGGTGAGGGGGAGCGCGGACAGGTCCGTCGCGCGCAGGCCGTCCAGGGTCAGCTCACCGCGTTTGATGAGCGCCTCCTTGCGTACCCAGAGCCGGATCAGAGCCTCGTTGCCGGTGACCAGGGCGCGTTCGGCGGGGGAGAGCGTCTGCGCGGCCAGGGACTCCTCCAGCGGGCCCGCGGGGACGTGCTCGGCGTCCACCCCGACCCGTCCGGGGCCGGCCGCCGCGCAGACGTAGCCCCGGCTGTGGCTGAGGCTGACCCCAAGCTCCGGGGCCTCCGCGAGATACGGCCTGCCGTGCCCGGGACCGCATCGGTCGCAGTGCTGCAGCAGCGTGAGCCGGTCTTCCGGAACACCGGTGGCCTGGGCCGCGCAACGCCGTACGAGGAGGTGGGCCGCGATGAAGTCACGCCGGTGGTCCTCGTGGAGGAACTTCGCCGCGCGTTCGCGCTCGGCGTCGGTGAGCAGATCCAGCGCGGAGGGGGAGTAGATCTCGTCGGTCGGGCCGGCCAGCACCAGGCAATCGCGCATCCGCCTAGATTATGCGGACCAGGCGGGCCTGTGGGGGGCGGGGCGGGTCTTATCCCGTCCGCCGCGGACCCCGGATGAGGGCCCGCGTCCTGACCCGGTCGCCGCCGTTCCGGCCCGGACCACGTCACCAGGACGGCTGGGGCGTTCGGAGCTCCGGTGGGGCCGGGCCGCGCGTGGGGCGGTCCGGTCCCGCGCCCGGCCGGGCCGAGGCCGGGACGGGCGCGGAGTGGTTCGGGGCTGTCAGGAGGGGCGGGAGGGAGTGGCCGGAGGGAGACCGCCGGTCAGGAGGAGATCGCGTTCATCCAGCCCTCGATCTCGTCGGGGTGGCGGGGCAGCCCGGCCGACATCAGACGGGCGCCGTCGGCGGTGATGACGAGGTCGTCCTCGATCCGCACGCCGATGCCGCGCAGTTCCGGCGGGAGCGTCAGGTCGTCCGGCTGGAGGTAGAGACCGGGCTCGACGGTGAGCACCTGTCCTTCGGCCAGCACGCCGTCCAGGTAGGTCTCCGCGCGGGCCTTGGCGCAGTCGTGCAGGTCGATGCCGAGCATGTGGCCGCTGCTGCAGATGGTGTAGCGGCGGTACAGGCCGCTGCCGGCCTCCATCGCCTCGTCGGGGCCGATCTTGAGCACGCCCCAGTCGTAGAGCCCCTCGGCGATGACCCGCATGGCCGCCCGGTGGAAGTCGCGGAATCTCGCGCCCGGCCGCAGCGTGGCGATCGCCGCGCTCTGGGCCTCGTAGACCAGCTCGTAGACCTGGCGCTGGATCGGGCTGAAGCGCCCGGACAGCGGCAGCGTCCTGGTGATGTCGGCGGTGTAGAGGTTGTCGGTCTCCACGCCCGCGTCGAGCAGCAGCAGCTCGTTCTCGTTCAGCCGGCCGTCGTTGCGGATCCAGTGCAGCACGCACGCATGCGCGCCGGAGGCCACGATGCTGTCGTAGCCGACCGAGTTGCCCTCCAGCCGGGAGCGGAGGCCGAAGACCCCCTCCAGGTACCGCTCGCCCCGCCGGTGGGCCAGGGCGGCGGGCAGCGCCCGCACCACGTCCTCGAATCCGCGGGTGGTGGCGTCCACCGAGAACTGGAGCTCGGCGACCTCCCACTCGTCCTTGATCAGCCGCATCTCGGACAGGAAGACGGCCAGCTCCTCGTCCTTCTCCGGACCGCCGTCGTAGGAGGTGACCAGGGCGTCCACCGAGGGGTCCACCCCGCGCAGCACCCGGGCCGGCCCCTTGAGCGCCTCGTCGATCCTGTCGATCGCCGCGCAGTCGATCAGGTAGAGCGCCTCGGCCTCGGCCAGGTCGGGGCGGCGGCCCACCCAGAACTCGCCGTAGCGGCGGTCCCGGTAGAACTCCTGGCCGGCCCGCCCCGGCGCGGAGCGCTGCGAGCGCGGGCGCAGGAACAGCGTGGCGGACCCTGACGGCTCGACGACCAGGACGTTGTCCGGCTCCTGGTCCCCCGTGAGGTAGGTGAACGCGCTGTGCGCCCGGAACCGGTAGTCGGTGTCGTTGCTGCGGACCTTCAGCGTGCCGGACGGGATGATCAGCCGTTCGCCGGGGAAGCGCGCGGCGAGCGCGGCCCGGCGCTTGGCGGTGTATGTGGCCAGCGGCAGGGCGGTCAGATCGTCACGGTGGGTATCGGCCCAGCCGGTGCGCATGAACGCGGCGAGGGCGTCGGAGACCGGCAGGTCGTGGCTGCCGGTGTTGAGCTTCTCGGTCATCGTGTCCCCGGGAACGGAGGTGTGTAGTATTTCACACATTACTCGTGCCTGGTTGGGCTCGCATCCCTCCGGGTGAGCCGTGGAGCGGTCCCGGGATTACGGGCCCTGTGGTGCCGAGCCTCCGGGGGTGCCCCCGAGATCCCGCCTCCATAAAACCCCGGACGCTCCCTCGACGCGTCCCGTTACTGTACGTAACATGACGATTACCGCTTTTGTCCTCGTCTGTGCTTAGAGAGGGCCCTGACGGGGCAAAGAATAGGGATACCCCCAGCCAGGCTGAACCGAGGTGGTCTTGATGCTGATCGGTACGATTCTGCAGACCAAAGGCTCGGATGTGGAGACCGTCCATCCCAGGGCGACGGTGACCGAACTGCTGGCCATACTGGCCGACAGGAACATCGGTGCCGTGGTGGTCTCCGAGGACGGCTCGTCGATTCTGGGCATCGTCTCCGAGCGCGACATCGTGCGGCGGCTCCACGCTCGCGGCGCGGACGCGCTGAACGCCCCCGTCTCCTCCATCATGACGACGGAGGTCCGCACCTGTTCACCGGGCGTCAACGTCGACGACCTGCGCCAGACCATGACCACGCACCGCATCCGGCACGTCCCGGTCGTGTCCGGCGACCGGCTGATCGGCATCGTGAGCATCGGTGACGTGATCAAGAGCGCCATCGAGACCCTGGAGACCGAGAGGGCCCACCTGGTCGACTACCTCCACCGCTGAGCCCCCGGTGGGGCCCGGCGACGGTGCCGGGCCCCATGGGTCTTTCCGGGTTTCCCCGGGTCTTCTACTGCACGGTTATCTTGTCGACCTCGATGGTGACGCCCTTCACCTGCGGTGTCGACGTTCCGGTTGTCACCGTTCCGGTTCCCGAGCCGACGCCCTTGACCTTCAGTGTGTAGTTCAGGCTGCCGCCGGGGGCGCCGGGCGTGCTGACCACCCGCAGGTCCCCGGTCGGCGCCCCGGCGATCCGGCCGCCGGCCGTACCCTCGTCGTTCTCGGCGCCGACGGTCAGGCCGTAGATCGCCGGCGCGTCGCCGGGCAGCCGGTTCGGGTCGTAGGTGTAGGTGACGTCCTCGGCCCCGTTGAGCCCGATCCACTGCTGGAACACCTTGGCGTCCGTCGCCCCGTAGACGTTGAGCCGCCACTCGACGACGAGCCACCTGTTCACGCCGTCGCTCAGCGTGCCGGTGTAGACGCCCGGCGCGCCGGTGCCGTCCAGGTCGGTCCAGTAGGGGGCGAGCACGTTGTTCGGGGCGGACGGATCCGGCAGGGGCTGAGGCGTGGCGTTGATGTCGGCCGAGCCCGAGGTGCCTCCCGCCACCGTGTAGCCGTTGGAGACGATGCCGATCCGGGTGTAGGTCTTGCCCGCGTACGTGAACGCCGGAACGGTGAAGTTCAGCGCCTGCTCGTCGCCGATCGGCGTCGGCTGGATGCCGAAGGTGTCGAGCGGCAGGTAGGGGGCGGGGCCGGTCCCCGGGGCGATGCCCGGCCGGTCGGGCCGCCTGGCCGCCAGGGTGGCCTTGGCCGTCGCCACCTGCGAGCCCACCTTCGTGGCCCCGGTCACGCCGGTCAGCCGCAACTTGCCGTTCAGCGTGCTGACCGCCGTCACCTCGGCGTCGGCGAGGGTGTCGTTCCGCACGCCGACCGTGCAGACGGCCTCGCCAGTCCCCTTCGGGATGGTGGCCGGCGCGCAGGTCTGCTCGATCGGGACCGCGCCCTCCTTGCGGAAGAACGCCACAGGCAGGTGCAGGTCGCGCCCGCCGCCCACCTGCTTGAGGTTCACCTGACCGAAGTACTGCCCGTCCGGCAGGTCAGGCGCGGTGATCATCACGGTGACCTTGGCGGTCTTGCCCGGCCTGACGCTGAACACCGGTGGCAGCACCGCGATGCTCGCCCCGCTCACGGTGGTGCCGGCGGCCCGGTAGGTGAGCGTCCGGTCGGTGACGTTGGTGAAGGTCCGCTTGGCCGTGATGAGACCCGGCATGATCGGGGCGTTCACCGACGGCAGGTTGAGGTCGATCCGGTTCAGTTCGTCGTTCGCCGAGGCGGTGAAGTTCTCCGCGGTCTCGTTCAGGGTCAGGCCGGGATCGCCCGCCTTGGTCAGGTCGATACGGCCGCCGCCCAGATCGAAGGGGTCGGCGGGGGTGACGCGGTCCTGCTTGGTGACCGAGGTCTTGGCCGTGGTCTCCAGCGCGGACTTGACCTGGCCCGGAGTCCAGTCGGGGTGCAGCGCGAACACCAGGGCCGCGGCGCCCGCGACATGCGGCGACGACATCGAGGTGCCCGAGATGACCTGGTACAGGTTGCCCTGCGGGCCGCCGGCCGGACCCTCCAGCGTGGGGGTCTGCCCGGCCAGGACGTGCAGGCCGGGCGCGGTGACGTCCGGCTTGAGGAAGTCCCCGCCCGGGCCGCGAGAGGAGAACGTGGTGATCACGTCGCCCTGCCAGGCGGCCTTGGCCCCCTGGGTGAACGTGGCGGTCGCGCCGGGATTGGCGGACAGGAAGGCCAGCAGCGCGTCGGTCTCCGGCTTGTCGGTGTGGACCGCCGGGACCCAGTGGTTGTCGGTCATCACGTCGAGCGGGGTGGTGTTGAGGAGGATCATGCCCGCCGCGCCGCCCTGAAGCACGTTGTGGCTCTTGAGCACGCGGTTGGGGCCGCGCTCACAGACGACGATCTTGCCGGCGAACAGGCCGGCCGGTGCCGGGCCGGCGCAGAGCGCGTTGGAGTACGGCGGGGCCGAGGCGAGGACCACCGGCAGCGGCGAGGCGACACCGGCCGTGATGGAGGCGCCCTTGACCGTGGCGGTCGCGCCGCCCGCGCCGGTCAGCGTGATCGTGGACTGGAACGTCCGGCTCTGCGTGGAGGCGGCCACCGTGGTCACCCACGGGCTGACGTGGTTGACGGTCGAGGCGCCGGGTCCCGAGTTGCCCGCCGAGGTCGACACGAGCACCCCGGCCGCGTAGGCGTCGAGGAAGGCCAGCTCCACCGGGTCGCTGTAGGGGGAGTTGCCGCCGGAGATGGAGAAGTTGATCACGCGGACGCCGTCGAGGATCGCCCGGCCCACCGCCTGCGCCGAGTCGGAGGGGAAGCAGCCCTGCTCGCCGCAGACCTTGTAGACCGACACGTGTGCCGCGGGGGCGATGCCGTGGATCGGGCCGCGGCCGATGCCGAGCGGGTTGGCGTCGGCCACCGGGCCGCCGGCCGAGGTGGTCGCGGTGTGCGTGCCGTGGCCGTTGGAGTCACGGGCGCTGTCCGGGTACGTCTCTCCCGGGTAGACGGAGTTGTAGGTCTCCAGGAACGGCGCGCCGCCGATCAGCTTCCGGTTGCAGGCGAACGGGTCGGCCGCCGAGGTCAGCGGGTTGTCCCCGAAGTCACAGACGCGCGGGGTGCCGTCCTTGGTGGGCGGTACGGCGGGCAGCGTGCCGGGGTCGGCGAACTGGGGGTGCTCAGGCCAGGCGCCGGAGTCCAGGACGCCGACGACGACGCCCTTGCCCGAGGAGGAACTGCCGCCCAGCCTGCTGTAGATCGCCGACGCCCCGATGAAGGAGGCGCTGGAGTCGGTCAGGAGTTGTTCGGGCCTGTCCTCCTGGACGGCGGCCACTCCCGGCAGCTTCAGCAGCGCGGCGGCCTTGTTGGCGGGGATGCGCAGCGCGATGCCGCCGTAGACGGTCCGCAACCGCTGCCCGGCCTTCGCGCCCGGCACGTTCCTGGCGAGTTCGGCGAGGAAGGTGTCCTCCACGTCCTCGATGTGCTTTTCGTATTTCTTGGCGTCGGCGCTCTCCACATCGAGCGACTTACCGGTCTTGGCGGGGCTCGTGGCGGGCAGACCCTTGAGCTCGCCCTGATAGGCGGCGTATGAGTCGTAGTCGAGTTTGACCATCACGCCGACGGTCGCGCCCGAGGTGGACTTCAGCAGTGCCTGGTCGCTCTGGGCGAGCCTGCCGGTCGGTGACTTGGCGCCCTGTACCAGCTCCCCGCCGGTCAGTGGGGTCGCCGTCCACTTCCCGGCCGCCGGGGTGGGGGTCGGGGTGGGGGTCGGGTCCGCGCTCGCCGGCGGCGCCATCGCCGCGACGAGCCCGACGCCGACGGCGAGTATCGCCAGCCGGCTGACCCTTGCTAAAGGGGACTTGCTTGACAACGAGACCTCCCTGTAGGGACGCATGACCGCGTCACGCAACCGGGAAGTGCCAGGTCACCCGGGCATGCCCGAATCGGGGCATGGCTGAGGAGGACTCGGCCCTCCCCCTTGGGTGACGAGAGAACGGCCACCTGCAAAGGTGGCCGATCATGTCAGGGAGCCTAACTAAGCCTTTTTTATTTGCCTAGATCAGGAAATTGCCACATTTTTCGTCGGAAGTGGTCAGATTTAATTGCCTGGTCTCTCCGGTGCCCGGACCGTGGAGGTCGGCGCCGGCCGTACCGCCGACACCGTACGGCCGGTGTCGTGCCGGTCGTGCCGGACGGCCGTGCGGGTACCGGCCACGAGGGGGGCTCGCCCGCGAGGGGAGGGGAATGAGAGGGTTGGGCCCGTGAAGTTGAAACTGGATCTGCACCCGATCTTCAATCGCGGCGGTGAGATCGACAAGGCGCTGCGGGGCGTCATCGACGAGGCCATCAGGAAGAAGGCCACCGAGGTCGAGATCATCCCCGGCAAGGGATCCGGTCAGCTCAAGAAGAAGGTCCTGCGCTTCCTGGAGCAGAAGGAGATCAAGGCCCTCTACCACCGCATCGACAAGGACTCCAAGAACCACGGCCGCCTGTTCGTCTACTTCCGCCACAAGTAGGGGAGGCGGGTCCCGGGTGGTCCGCGGCGGCCGGCCGGAGCCGTCCCGGCCCTTGGACGGCGGCCGGTGAGCCGGCGGGAGGCGTCGATCGGGCCGTCGAGCCGTCAAGGCCGCGACCGTCCACGCCGGACCCGATACCAAGGCGGTCATCGGCCCCCGGATCGCCGGACATCTGAAAATCGACTTTCTGGTTTATTGAGAGACATCTACATGTAGGCCCCTCAAGAGGATAGGCTGACAGATTCATTAACCTGCGGCCCATGCTGTGCGGGGTCGGCCTTGACCGGGCCCCCTCGGGGTGTGAAATGCGCCAATCATCGGCTGGGCGCCCTGGTCACTCCGTATATCCTTTCCCGTCACGCCCATTCGGCCCCCGGAGTCGGTGCGACGACATACCTGTCATACGGAATGCATATAGCCATATTTGTCAGGTGGAAGCCCGGATAAAGGTAGAGTGCGTGGATGTGAAGAGACTCATGGGAGTAACACTCGCAATCGGCGCCCTGGGCGCGGGGCTTCTTGGTGGAGCCCCCGCCAATGCGGCGACAGACTCGTCCCCCTCCTCGTCCGTGCGGACGGACCCTTCTCCGGGGGGTGACCAGGGTGCGCGGGGCCCGGCCCCGTTCTGTGTGAAGGGGTGGGTGAAGAGAGGGATCGTCACTCAGACCGGATACGCCGAGAACAAGTGCGGCTATACGCTGCGCCTGAAGATTATCTGGGCCTTCGGTGCGGACGGCGCCTGTGCGACGGTAGAAGACCGTCACACCCTCACGAGCAAGGTGGCCATCGAACCCCGCAGATTCGACGGCGTGGGAACCTGCTGAGAAAGTCGGTTGACCTGGGGTCCCTGACTCCATGTCGGGTCGATTGACCTCTCCGGTGAATGACGTCCGCCCGAAGCCGTGGCATCTCCCATTGTGCCCGGGTTCGGGCGGACGGTTTCCCGCCTCCGCCCGCGTATCTCATGTCTTCGGGTGCGTATCCCTTTCATCTCTCGGCCGCAGGTCCGCGCGGGCGATGCGCCGGACCCATCCCGAGGGTTCCCGCGGTCGCCGACACCACGGCCGCGGCCGTGCCCTCCACGGACGGCGCGCCGCCGACCGCGGCCTCCGGCGTCCCGGCCGGCGGAAGGCACGGCGGACCCTGTCGCGGGGGCTGAGGGAGACGGGCGGCTGGGGTACGGTTCAGCCATGGCTGAGATCGTGTACCCCCCGGTCATCGGGGCGGCGCTGACCCTGTTCCGCGCGCTGGACCTCAAGGTCCGCATTGAGGGCGCGGACCGGATCCCGCGGACCGGCGGAGCGGTGCTGGTCAGCAACCACATCAGCTACCTGGACTTCATCTTCGCCGGTCTGGCCGCGCGGCCGGCCAAGCGCCTGGTGCGTTTCATGGCGAAGAAGGAGGTCTTCGACCATCGGATCTCCGGTCCGTTGATGCGCGGCATGCACCACATCCCGGTGGATCGCGCGGCGGGCGCCTCGGCGTTCGGCGCGGCGCTGAAGGCGCTCAAGGCCGGGGAGGTCGTGGGGGTGTTCGCCGAGGCCACGATCAGCCAGTCCTTCACGATCAAGGAGATCAAGAACGGCGCGGTCCGGATGGCCGTCGCCGCCAAGGTGCCGCTGGTTCCGGTCGCCCTGTGGGGCACCCAGCGGTTGTGGACCAAGGGCCGTCCCAGGAGGCTCCTCCAGCGGCACGTCCCGATCACCATCCTGGTCGGCGAGCCGCTGCACCCCAAGCGCGGCGACGACTACGACGCCGTCACCGCCGAGCTGCGCGGGCGGATGGCCGAGCTGCTGGACCGGGCGCAGCGGACCTATCCGGAGATCCCGCCGGGTGCCTGGTGGCAGCCCCGCCACCTCGGTGGCACCGCCCCCACCCCGGAGGAGGCCGCCGAGCTGGAGGCCGCCGAGGCGCGGGCGAGGGCGGTCCGTCACAAGTCGTGAGCAGGTGGGCCGCAAGTGGCCCGGTCCATGCTGTGCCCATGAGTGACGCGCTGGAGAACCTCGCCGACGCCTTCCAGCCCGTACCGGCTCCGGGCCCCGGACGCACCCCCGGACCCGTCGGCATGACGGTCCTGCTGATCTGCTGGGTGGGGCTGGGCCTGGTGCCCCTGGTCTTCTCGGTGGACGGGCTCAAGCTCGCGACCGGGAGGATCGGCACCCCCGGCGTCCTCACGGTCGTCTCGTGTGAGTCGCTGGGCCGGGGGCGCTACGACTGCAGGGGCATGTTCGCGCCCGACGGCGGCGGCGACGCGGTGCCGGTGGCGGCCTCACCCGACTCCAGTGCCGGAGACGTCGGGCCCGCTCAGCTCACCCCCGAGGGCGACCGGGCCGTCCCGGCCGGCACCGCCGGCCTCCTCGCCGCGCTCACGCCGCCCTTCCTGGGGGTGGGGGTGTTCGGTTTCCTGCCCTACGTGCTCCTCCACGTTTTCCGGGTACGGCGGGGGCGTCGCGCCGCCGTGGTCTTCGGCTGCCTGCTCACGGCGGTCTCGCTCGCCGGGGTCGTCGTCGGCCTGGTCGCGGCCTCCTCGTGACGGCCTGAGGGCCTCGCGACCCCTCTCGGGACCCGCAACCCCCGGTCTCCGTATCCCCGCGCCGCCTGCGGCGATCTCGCGCCACCACGCCATCGGCCGGGCCGTACCCCGCTCACCGGGTGTCCGCGACCGCTGACCTTGGGATCAAACATCTAGTGTGATCTGCGACCTACAGACCATGATGTCTTGATTGCCGGGTTGCTGGCATGGTCCCTCCTCTCGCGAACCGGCAACTACTCTACGCACACATATAAACACTTGTCTTCGATTGGGGAAAGTGTTGATTTCACGTGGTAACACGTTCATAATCCTCAATTAACCGAGTTCCGACCTCTAGGAACAGTGAATATAACGCTTGGTTACTGTCCCGCCCCCCATCCCGTGAGGGGGAGGTGCGGGATCGAGCCCGGGTCACCGGCGGGCGACCACCGGTCCGTGGTCCCGCGTGTGCGTGCGCCGGGAGGCGATCCGGCCGCCGGATCACGACCGGTCGCGTGAGCGTCTACGAGAGGGATGAGGTATGGCGGAGAGTACGCGGACGACCGGTACCGCTATGGCCGAGGCGCTGCGGGCCAACGGTGTGAGCCTGGCCTTCGGCATCCCCGGCACGCACAACCTGGAGTTCTACCGGGGGATGGCCGCATCTGCGATCCAGCACGTGGTCACCCGGCACGAGCAGGGCGCGGGATACGCCGCCGACGGGTACGCCCGGTCCACCGGCAGGCCCGGCGTCGTCGTCGCCACCAGCGGTCCCGGCGTCATGAACGTCATGACCGCGGCCGCCACGGCGTACGCGGACTCCGTTCCGATGCTCGTGCTGTCGCCGGGGGTTCCCACCGGGCTGGAACGTTCCGGCTTCGGATGGCTGCACGAGATGAAGGACCAGCGAGCCGCCGTCGACGCCGCGGTGGCGCGCAGCCTGCGTCCCGGCACTCCCGGGCAGGCCGTGGACGCCATCCATGAGACCTTCTCCCGATGGGCGGTGGAGCGGTCCCGTCCCGTGCACATCGAGGTACCGCTCGACGTGCTGGAGACGCCCTGGTCCGGAGAGATCCCTCCCGTCTGGCCGGCGGCCTGCCCGGCCGCGGCCGCGCCGGAGGCCGTCGACGCGGCGATCGCCCTGCTCGGCGCCGCGTCCGCCCCGGTGATCGTCGCCGGTGGGGGCGCGGTGACGGCGGCCGCGGCACTGCGCGCCCTGGCCGAGCGTCTGGACGCCCCGGTCGTGACCACCATCGGGGGGAAGGGCGTCCTCGACGAGGAACACCCGCTGGCGGTCGGCGCGTTCATGGGCTACGCGGGGGCGAAAGCCCTGG
This sequence comes from Streptosporangium sp. NPDC004631, assembly GCF_053601935.1. Taxonomy (NCBI): domain Bacteria; kingdom Bacillati; phylum Actinomycetota; class Actinomycetes; order Streptosporangiales; family Streptosporangiaceae; genus Streptosporangium; species Streptosporangium sp. NPDC004631. The sequence continues at coordinate 195,315 of NZ_JBSGCR010000007.1, forward strand.
TCGAGGCGGCCGACGTGCTGCTGGTGGTCGGCAGCGAGCTCGGCGACGCGGAGATCCCCCACGGCAGCCTGGCGCCCACGGGTCAGGTCGTTCGTGTGGACGTGGACCCCGGTCAGCTCCACCGGAATCTCCGGGCCACACTGCCGATTCACGCCGATGCCCGGTTGACCCTGAAGGCGCTGCTGGCGGGCCTGACCGGACCGGTGACCTCGGTCAACCCCGCCGGGGGTGAGGGTGCGCGACGGGCAGGGGCCGCGCGGACGAACTGCCTGGCCCAGGCGATGAGGGCCGGGGGACGCTGGCGGGCGATCCAGGAGGCGCTCCGCGCGGAGCTGCCCGCCGATGTGATCGTGACCGGTGACAGTTCACAGGTCTCCTACCTCGGTACGGCTCCGTTCTGGCGGTTCGCCGAGCCGCGGCGCTACCTGGTGCCGGCCGGTTTCTCCACACTCGGGTACGGCCTGCCCGCCGCGATCGGCGTGAAGCTGGCCGATCGCGCGCGGCCGGTGCTGGCACTGCTCGGCGACGGTGCGCTGATGTTCAGCGTGCAGGAACTGGTCACCGCGGCGGAACTCGGCCTCGCGCTGCCGATCGTCGTCCTGGACAACCACGGGTTCGGCGAGATTCGGCAGAACATGATCGACCGCTCCATCGCGCCGTACGCCGTCGATCTCACCCGCCCGGACTTCGTGCGCCTGGCCGAGTCGATGGGCGTACGCGGAGTCCGGGCGGCCGACGAGACCGAGGCCGCCAAACAGGCGGCCGCGGCACTGGGCGCGGACCGGCCGACCCTGATCGTCTGTGAGGTCGGCGCATGACCGGCGGACGACGGGCCACAGACCACGAAGGGGGCCGGACCGGGCGGTCGGCGGCCGTTCGCCGGGTCCGGAACCTGATCGGCGGGCGCGCGTGCGACGCCGCCGGCGGGCGTACCGGCGACATCGTCGACCCCGCCACCGAGGAGGTCGTGGCCACCGCGCCGTGTTCGTCGGGCGCCGATGTGGACGCGGCCTGCCGCGCGGCGGAGCGGGCGTTCGCGACCTGGCGGCGTACCACGCCCGCCGATCGGCAGGATCGGCTGCTGAAGCTGGCCGACGAGGTGGGAGACCACGCCGCCGAGCTGGCGGAGGCCGAGGTCCGTAACACCGGCAAGCCGGTCGCGGCGGTGAACGAGGAGGTCGCCGCGGTCGTCGACGTGCTGCGTTTCTACGCGGGTGCCGCCCGGTTGCTGGAAGGCCGGTCGGCGGGTGAGTACACGGCCGACCACACCTCGATGATCCGCCGCGAGCCCGTCGGGGTGTGTGCTCAGGTGACGCCGTGGAACTACCCGCTGATGATGGCGGCGTGGAAGATCGCTCCAGCGCTGGCGGCCGGTAACACCGTGGTGCTCAAGCCGAGCGACACCACGCCGCTGAGCTCGGCCCTGCTGGCGGAGCTCGCCGCGGAGGTCCTGCCTCCCGGCGTGTTCAACCTGGTCTGCGGTGATCGCGAGACCGGCCGCGAGCTGGTCGCCCACCCCATCCCGCAGATGGTCTCGATCACCGGGTCGGTACGGGCCGGCGTCGAGGTGGCCCAGGCGGCGGCCGCCGGGCTCAAACGGCTCCACCTGGAGCTCGGCGGCAACGCGCCGGTCCTGGTCTTTCCCGATGCCGAGGTCGAGTGGGCGGCACGGTTGATCGCGCAGGCCGGATACGCCAACGCGGGTCAGGACTGTACGGCCGCGGCCCGGGTGCTGGTGCACGCGGACGTGCACGACACGTTCGTCGAGGCGCTCACCGCGGCCGCGACCGCTCTGCGTCCGGGGCCGCCCGCCGACCCGGCGGCGGCGTTCGGGCCGCTCAACAACCCCGGGCAGCTCGGCCGGGTGGCGGGTCTGGTCGAAAGGCTGCCCGGTCACGCGCGCGTCACCACCGGCGGCCGTCGGCTGGACGGAGCCGGTTACTTCTTCGCCCCCACGGTGGTCTGCGGCCTGCGCCAGGACGACGAGGTGGTGCGCGAGGAGGTCTTCGGCCCGGTGATCACCGTGCAGCGCTTCGACTCCGAGGACGAGGCCGTCGGGCTGGCCAACGACACCCCGTACGGCCTGGCGGCCAGCGTGTGGACCCGTGACCACGCCCGCGCCCTGCGGGCCGCGGCCCGGATGGACTTCGGGGCCGTATGGATCAACAGCCACATGACCATGGTCTCGGAGATGCCGCACGGCGGCTTCAAGAACTCCGGCTACGGAAAAGACCTTTCCGCCTACGGGCTCGACGACTACACACGCATCAAACACGTCATGAGTTTCACCGGAGAACGCTAGGAGGAGTCACGTTCCGGCGCCCGCTGCCGGAATCCACCCCCCGAAATGCCCCGGCATTTGGGAGGCCCGCACCTTCGCATGAGCCGTACCGATCGAACGAGGGGGTCGAGCGGCAGGGCGTCGGCGAATCGATGTTCATCGTCCTTGAATGCGTGAAGGGAAGAAAAGTGAAAATACCACGTCTGGTGTGGGGAGTACCCGTGCTGGTGCTCTCTCTCACCGTGACCGCCTGTGGCGGAGCCGGCGGTACCTCCTCGGACGGCAAGGGCAGCGTCACCTACGCCGGATACGGCGGGTCGGGCCAGAAGGGCATCAGCCAGGCGTGGCTGGAGCCCTTCGCCTCGGCGAACGGCGTCAAGGTGGTCCAGGACGACCCGGTCACCTATGCCAAGATCCACCAGATGGTGGACGCCAAAAAAGTCACCTGGGACGTCGCGCAAGGTGGCGTGGATTTCGGCCTTGACGATAATCCGCGACTGGAGGACATCGACTGCGAGATCGTGCCCTGCGGCGAGTTCGCGGGTGGACCGTTCGAGGTCAAGAAGCAGGGCGTCCCGTTCTTCGTCTTCTCGATCGCCCTGGCCTACAACACCGAGAAGATCAAGACGCCTCCGGCCAGTTTCGCCGACTACTTCGACACGGCGAAGTTCCCCGGAAAGAGGGCCATCGACGGTACCAACGGAATGCAGGGCATTCTTGAGGCCGCGTTGCTGGCCAACGGCACCCCGCGCGACAAGCTCTATCCGCTCGACGTCGGCAAGGCCCTGAAGCTGATGGAACCCGTCAAGAAGGATTTCATCGTCTTCAAGGACGCGTCGGAGTGCATCAATCTCGTCTCCTCCGGCGAGGCGGTCATGGGCAACTGCTACAACGGCCGGGTCGAAATCGCCAAGGGCGAGGGCAGGCCGATCGACAACATCTGGTCGCAGCAGATCTTCTACTGCGACTACCTGTTCGTGCCCAAGGGCGCGCCCAACAAGGACAACGCGATGAAACTCATCGCGCACATCGCAGCCGGCGAGAACAACGGCAGGATCACCGACTTCATCCCGTACGGCCCGGCCAATCCGAAGGCCTCCGCCGCCGGGAAGTACGCGGCGGCCGCGCCGTCCGGCCACGTGCTGGGCGGCACCGACGCCCCCATCGTGCCCGACCCCGGCTGGTGGACCCCCAACCGCGAGCGGACCATCGAGCAGACCTCGCTGTGGTTGTCGTCTTGACCGTGCCCGACCTTCCCGTGGTCACCGGATCCGGTGACCACGGGGATCCCCACGACAGCCCGGGGCTCCGCGGAGCCCGCGAGACCAAGGAGCTGTGAACGGTGAGCGCAACCACCGAACTCCCGCCTCCGGCGGCCGCACCGGCTGGGCGCCGGAGGCGGACATGGCCCGTAAGGTCCGACTACTGGAGCGCGGTGGGGCTGCCGGGCCTGATCTTCGTGCTTCTCGCCTTCGGCGTGCCGGTCGTGGTCATCGTCGTCAAGAGCCTGACAGACCCCTCCCCGGCGAACTACTCGGCGATCTTCGACAGCGGGATCTACCGCCAGTCGGTCTGGAACACGGTCCAGATGGCGCTGGTCGTCACGGGGCTCTGCCTGCTGCTCGGCTACCCGTACGCCTACGCCATGGCGCGCTCCGGCCGGGTCCTGCGCACCGGGCTGCTGGTGGCGCTCATGCTGGCCTTCTGGACGAGCCTTCTGGTGCGTACCTACTCCTGGCAGATCCTGCTGAACGACACCGGCGTGCTGAACAAGGCGCTGATCGACTGGCTCGGCGTCGTCGACGAACCGATCCACATGATCAGGACGAAGTTCGCGGTATACGTCGGGATGGTACACGTCCTCCTCCCGTACACGGTCCTCGCGTTGTACGCGCAACTGCGCGCCATCGACCCGGACGTGGAACGCGCCGCCCGGGGCATGGGCGCCCGCCCGTGGCAGACGTTCTGGCGGGTGACGTGGCCGCTCTCGCTGCCCGGGGCGGTCGCCGGGAGCGTGCTGGTCTTCGTGCTCGCCCTGGGCTTCTACATCACGCCGCAGATGCTCGGGGGCGCCCAGAACATCTACATCGGCCAGGCGATCGTCCTGCAGGTCGAGGAGTTCCTCAAACCCGGGGTCGGCGCGGCCATGGCCGTCCTGCTGTTCGCCGTGGTACTCGTCGTCCTCGGGATCACCTCGCGTTTCGTCGGCCTGGCGAGGATTCTCGGCGTCGGCGAAGGGCGCCGGAAATGAAGGCGGGCATCGCGGTCCGGCTGTTCGCGTGCCTGATGGCGCTGCTGTTCATCGCGCCCACCCTCGTCGTCGTCGCGACCTCGTTCACCTCGGGCACGATGGTGGTCTTCCCGCCGAACGGCCTGTCGCTGCGCTGGTTCGGGGAGGTCCTCGCCGACCCCGAGTGGCTGGACGCGTTCGCGAACAGCCTTCAGGTCGGCCTGCTGGCCGCGGTGATCGCCATGCTGGCCGGCAGTTCCCTGGCTTTCGCCGCGGGACGGGGCAGAGGTATCCCACCCGGGTTCGTCACGGCTCTGGCGGTGCTGCCGATGATGATCCCACTGGTGGTCGCGGGCATCGGCTTCTACCTCGTGTACGTGACGATCGGCATCTCGGGCGGGGTGGCCGGCCTGGCCGTCGCGCACGCCGTACTGGGCCTGCCGTTCGTCTTCGTCAACGTGCTGGCCGCGCTGAAAGGGGTGGATCGGCACGTTGAGGAGGCCGCGCGGGTGTGCGGGGCCGGTGAGACCAGGACCCTGCTGCGGATCACCGTCCCGCTGATCGCCCCGGCGGCCCTCGTCGGCGGTGTGCTGGCCTTCGTCTCCTCCTGGGACGAGGTCGTCGTCGCGCTGTTTCTGAACACACCCGAATTCCGGACGCTGCCGGTCGTCATGTGGGGGCAGGTGCGCTCGGGCGTCGAGCCCTCCATCTCGGCCGTGGCGACCCTGGTCACCGCCGTCTCGCTGGTGATGGCGGCGCTCATCCTGCTGGGGCCGGTGATTCGCCGGAAGATCCGGATCCTGTGGAGGAAGTCATGATCGGAACCAAGGTGCGCTCGCGGTTCGCCGCGGGTCGCGCGGGCGCGACCGCCCCCGTACCGGGGGCGAGTGTCCGGCTTGAGCACATAGTGAAGCGATATGCGGACACCGCGGCTGTCGCAGGAGTGTCGCTGGACATCGAAGCCGGCCAGTTCGTCACCCTGCTGGGCGCCTCGGGCTCGGGCAAGACGACGCTGCTGCGCGTCATCGCCGGGTTCGTCGAGGCGACCTCCGGACGGGTCGTGCTGGATGGGGAGGACATCTCCCAGGTACCGGTGCACCGTCGGCACATCGGCATGGTCTTCCAGAACTACGCCCTCTTTCCGCACATGTCGGTCGCCAAGAACGTCGCGTTTCCCCTGGAGATGCGTAGGGTGGCGCGCCACGCCAGGCCCGCGCTCGTCAAGGAGGCACTGGAGGCGGTCCACCTCGACGGGTTCGAGCGCAGGCTGCCCCGCGAGCTTTCGGGGGGCCAGCAGCAACGGGTCGCCCTGGCCCGGGCCGTTGTGGGCAGGCCCCGGCTGCTGCTCATGGACGAGCCGCTCGGCGCGCTCGACCGCAGGCTGCGCGAGGCGATGCAGTTGGAGATCCGGCGGCTCAGCCGCGAGCTCGGTCTCACCGTCGTCAACGTGACCCACGATCAGGAGGAGGCCCTCACCATGAGTGATCGCATAGCGCTCCTGGCCAAGGGGCGGCTGGTGCAGTTCGGCACACCGGCCGAGCTGTACACGCGGCCCAACAGCGAGATCGTGGCCAGGTTCCTGGGCGAGTCCAACATGTTCCGCGGCCCCGTGCGCGTCGAGGACGGGCGGCCGATCCTCGATCTGCCCCACGGGCGGGTCGTCGTCCCGTCCGGCGCCCCCGACGGCGGCGGGCGGTGGCGGGAGGCCATCGTGGCGGTCCGCCCGTCCGCCGTGCGGATCGGCCGGGCCGGTTCCGACACCCCGGACGGGGAATCGTTCATGCCGGGCGAGGTCACCGCGTGCGTCTACGCCGGGGACTCATACAAGATCGTCATCGATGGAGCCGTCGGCACCGAACTCATCGTCCGCTGCGACGGCGCGGAACGACCGCCTTGCGAGGTCGGCGACAGAGTCATCCTGACCTGGAACGAAACGGCGGGAGTGGCGATTCCGGCAGACCGGTAGCCGCCGGGCCGGCGGCCCCTCCAGCGAACGGCCCGGCGTGGCCGGCAGGTACCGGCGGGACGAACCCGGCGGGCCCGCTCCGCCCTGCCCGTCACAGGCATGCCCGTCACAGGCCTGCCCATCAGAAATCCGCCCGCCGGAAAACCGTCGGCGGAGCCTTGTCAGTCGAACCCCGTCATCGGAAAGAGGACACCAATGGGACTGAGTGATCTGCAGCGCAGCGGAGTCGAGGAAGTCGGCAAGGCGCGTAGGGACCTGTCGGACTTCCACCGGCGCATCTGGTCGTACGCCGAACCCGCGTGGCGCGAGTACCGCTCGGCCGCGGCATACGTCGAACTGCTGCGCGCGGAGGGGTTCGAGGTCGAGGAGGGGTCGGGCGACATGCCGACGGCCTTCCACGCCCGCTGGGGCGACACGGGCCCGGCGATCGGCATGTACGCCGAATACGACGCCTCGCCCGGATACTCCCAGGACACGGTGCCCTACCGCCGGCCACGTCCCGACCTCCACCCGTGGGCGCCCGGTTTCACCGACGCGCACTGCGCGCTGGGGGTCGGCGCGCTGGCCGGCGCCATCGCCACCAAACGCGCGATCGAACGCGCCGGCGGCACCGGCCGGATCCACCTCTTCGGCGAGCCCGCCGAGAAGGTGTGCGGCTCCAAGGCGGTGCACGCGGCCAAGGGCTACTACGACGTGCTCGACGCGGCCATCAGCTACCACCCGCTGGTGGAGAACACCGCGCTGTGGGACATCCAGAACTGCCTCTACTGGTCGGCCGTGATCACCTTCCAGTGCTTCGAGGCGCAGTCGGCGGAGCCCGTCCAGCCCTGGGTCAGCGGTGAGGCCCTGGCCGGGGCCGGGCTGGGCGCGCACAACGTGGTGCGTTCACCCGGTGCGATCGACGCTCTCGGCCTCATGCTCACCGCGACCAAGTACTCCAAGGAGAACATGTTCCCGCGTACCGGGCTGTGGTCGATGAACGAGGCCATCCTCGGGGCGGGCAACGCCACGGCGGACAACCTGCCCCCGCGGATCACCCAGATCCAGTTCAGCTGGCGTTCACCGGCGCTCGGAATCCAGGAGCAGATCCTGGAGGTGCTGAAGCGGAACGCCGGGCACGTCGCGGGGTTGACCAACTGCCAGGTATCGCTGAGGTGGGTGACCCGTACCCGGCCGGGTCTGAAGAACCACGTGATGTCCGAGGCGACCTACGCCAACCTCCTGGAGCTCGGCCCCGCCGAGTTCGGCGCCGAGGCGTACCGGTTCGGCGGGGAGCTCGAAACCGCACTGGGCCTGGAGCGGAGCGACGACCCCTTCCAGCCGCACATCAGGCGGGTGGTGCCTCCCCGGGAGCAGGACGCCGTCACCCGGGCCACCCTGCCGCCGTGGCAGGACTGCACCGGGGCCGACGACTACACCGAGTTCACGTGGCACGCCCCGACCGTCCGGTTCTTCACCGCCAAGCCGCTGCTGAACGCGTGCGGGGACGACATGAACCACTGGGCCAACAACGCGCTCAACGGCCTGCCCGCCGCGATCGACCCGACCTGGGCCTACGCGGGAGGCGTGATCGCGGCCACCGCGCTGCGGCTCATCGAGGACGGCGCGCTGCTCCGCCGGGCCACGGAGGAGTTCGAACGCAACCGCGAGGCCGCCCCCACCGGTTATCTGGAGCCGCTGCTGCCGAGGGACTTCGCGCCGCCCGTCGAGCTGCCGTGGCCCGAGTACGTCCAGACGGCGAGAGGGTACGAATGGCAGCTCCCGACGACCACCTACTTCGGCGAGACACTGTGAGGACGGCTCCAGGTCTCCGATGACCGGCGATCTTCCACGCCGGGCCGCCCACCCGCGGCCCGGCGTGCCGTCGGACGGTCCCGCACCGGCCGGTACGGGGGAAGGGGAGGACGAGGGAGGGCCTGGCGTGCGGTCACGCGGTCCGGAACCGGTGGGCGCGGGCGAGCCGGGCATGGTGGTGCGCGCGCTGCTGATGGTCGTGCTCCTTTTCACCACCGAGGCGATGTTCCAGACTCTGTTACCGGTGACCCTGCAGGCCGCCGGTGTGGCTTCTGGCCTGCTGGTCGGTGTGTTCATCGCCGTTTCGCAGAGCACGGGACTGCTCGTGGCGCCACCGGCCGCGGCCCTGGGTGACAGCCGGGGCCGGGCAAGGGTCCTGGTCGTCGGCGGGCTCGCGGTGGCAGCCGCCGCCGCGATGCTCGCGGCGGTGGTGGCGGGCGCCCCGATCTGGCTCTGGTCGCTGCCCATCCTCGGGTACGGACTGGCCCGGGGCACGGTGGTGATCGTCACGCTCGGTGTCGTCGCGCGGTCCGGCGACCCCTATCGGACCCAGGGGTTCAACGGCGCGGCCCAACGGCTCGCGTCCGCGCTGGCCGCGCTGCTCACCGCGCTGGTCGTGCTCTGGCGAGGGTGGTCGGCGGGCTTCCTGCTGATGGCGGTTCTGGCGCTGGTCTTCGCGGTGCTGGCCTGGGGAGTCCACGGCCGCGCCGATCGCGATGTCGGCGTCGCCGTCCCGGCTCGGGCGAGCTACCGGGAATCGCTGGGCATGCTGCGCCGGGAGAAGGCGCTGCGGGCCTCATCACTGATCAACCTCAACCTCAACATTCTGGTCATCCTCGGGAACGCCTTCTATCCGATCACGCTGGACGTGCCCACTGGCGAGCTGGCCGCCTGGCTGCTCATCCTGCTGCTCTGCCGCGACCTGACCTCGGTGGTGACCGGGCCGTGGTTCCGCGCGGTCGCCGGAATCCTCGGCCTGCGGGGGGTCGTCCTGCTGTCCGGCGCGTGCGCGGTCGCCGGTCTGCTCGTCGTCGGCGTCGCGGGAGGCACCCTCGCCGGTGTGGTCGCCGGGGCGGTGCTGCACGGTCTGGCGATCAGCATGGGGATCGGTTCGACGAACATCTTGGCGACCTCCGGCGGCGACGGCGGCACCGCGCTCCGGCTGACCGCGACGAACTACGCGAACTCCATCGGCTCGTCCGTGCTGCCGGTCGGGTTCGGGCTCGTCTTCGACCTTCTTGGGCCGGGCAGTGTCTTTCTCTTCGGGGCCGGGGTGTCTCTGCTGCTGGGCGCGAGAGTGCTTGTGCTCACCGCGACCTGCCCTCCGTCACGACGGGGCGGGCTCGGGGTGAGCGGCGCGCGGAGGCCGGACCGCCGGACGGGGAACGGGAGATGATCTCCGTGAGCCGTGACGGGCGGCCAGGCCGCCCGGCGCCCGGCGTGAACACGGGCCGCCGCGACTCATCCGGTCGTGATGTCGAAGCGCCAGGGACGCGGCAGCACCAGGGTCCTCGCGTAGAGCAGGATCGACACGTCCCGCACACAGTCGATCGCCAGCATCCGCAGCATGAGCGCCGCCAGGTCCTCCGGCGACGTGCAGGTGACCTCGGCCACGGCGTGGAAGCGCCCCGCGGTCAGCAGCAGTATGGCCACCTCGGGCAGCGCCGTCAGGGCGGCCAGCCCCTCGGCCGTGTCGCCCTCCAGGCGGATGCGGACGCACGCCATCGTGACCGGATCGGTGGAGACCCTGTCCAGGACCGCGGTGGCGTGGATCGTGCCGTTGGCGAAGAGCGCCTGGGTTCGCTTGCGCACGACCCAGTACGGCGCCTCCACCTGGGCCTCCAGCTCGCGGAACGTGGAGCGCGGGGCGTCCACCAGCACGCGCAGCAGCGCGACGTCCAGCTCGTCCAGCTCGGGCCGGGGCGTCTGCTCGGCCGGCGGGGTGGCGGGGGTGCGCGGGCGCCCCTGGCTCTCCCATTTCAGCGCCTTGAGCTGGCGCCACACCTCGTAGTCACGGACGCCCTCGATGGAGCCGAAGGTCTCGGCGACGGTGTCGGCCAGATCGATGTCGTCACGGGCGGCGATCTCGCAGATCACGTTCAGTTCGCCAACGATCTGCACCATGAATGTGATCTTGGGATGGCCGTTGAGCGTCTTGACCAATTCCTCGATCGGACCGTGGTAGCGCAGGCCGACCGTGGCCAGGCAACCGTAACCGAGGCTCCTGGGGTCCACGAATCCGATCACCCGCAGGATGCCGTCACCGCTCAGCCGGGCGAGTCGCGCCCGTACGGCGTCGGCCGACAGACCCACCTGCTCGCCGATCCTGGCCAGCGGGGCGCGGCCGTCCTGCCGGAGCATGGCGATGATCGCCTTGTCCTGATCGTCGAGCTTGTAGTGCTGATTCAACACGTCAGGTCCTGTCGTCCAGCCGTAGCGCCCCGCGCGGGCGGTGGTGGGGGTCGTCGTCCTGCGCATTCAGTGTGCCATCCTGCCATCGATATGTAACATCGCGCGCTAAATCAAGATTTCCAGTCAATATTAGAGGAAAAAATATGGGTTTTGGTCAACTTCGCGAGTTGAGTGCGCTGTGTGATCGCGAGGAGACGCGGTGACGGACCCCGGTGCCGTCGGAGCCCCGGCAGGCCGGCTCCCCGACCCCGGCGACCTGAGCACGGAGACGCCCGCCCGGCTGGGGGAGCTGCTGCGGCACCGGCCATGGCTCGTCTGGATCGGCAGCTCGGCCCTCGCCCGCCTGCCCATGGCGATGACATCGCTGGTCATGGTGCTCGTCGGGGAGATCGCCACGGGCTCGCTGACCGTCGGCGCCCAGCTCGCGGGCGTCGTGAACCTCTGTTCCGGGGTCTTCGGCCCTCTGGCCGGCCGCGCTTTCGACCGCGTCGAACTCGGCGCCGCGGTGCGTCTGACCCTCGGCGGATCGGCCCTCACCGTCCTGGCGATGCTGCCCGTGGTGTGGCTGGGCGCGCCGCTCTGGGCACTTTACCTACTCTCCGCTCTGCTGGGCCTGGCGATGGCCGGGCTCTGGGGCGGCCTGCGCGCGCTTCTGCTGGTGACCATCCCCGCCTCCCAGCTCCGCCGGGCCCACTTCGCCGAGTCACTGCTGGTGGAGTTCTCCTCGGTGCTGGGGCCCGCCCTGGTGGCCGTACTGGTCGTGATGGGACGGATCACCTCCGCGATCATCGTCATGGCGGCGCTCTCCCTGCTCGCGGCCTGGGGCATGCGACGCGTTCCCGCGCTCCCGCCCGCCTCGGGTAAGCGCACCGGCCCGCTACCGCCCCGTGATGTCTGGACGGTCGGGATCCTTGTCGCCCTCGTCGGGCTGGGCTACGGCCTGCTCTCGGCCGCGGCTCCGCTGCGGATGAGCGACTACGGGCTGGACCCCGGTGCCGCGGGATGGTTCGTGGCCGTGCTCTCGGCGGGTGCCTGTCTGGGCGGGCTTGCGGTCAGCGCCCGGCCGGTGCCGGCCAGCCGAGCGCGGACGGCCACGGTCGCGCTCCTGTTCGGCACGTCCCTCCTGGTGCTGCCGTCGGCGGCGGTGACGAGCGGCGTGGCCTACGGCGTGGCACTGTTCGTCGCCGGCCTCGGCATGGTCCCGATCAACGGGCTCCTGGCCACGGAGATCGAGAGCCGTCTCGGGCTGAGCCGCCGTGCCGAGGGGTTCTCCTATTTCGGCTCCGCGGCGGTGGCGGGCGGCGCCATGGGGTACTTCGTGGTGGGCGCGCTGTCGGAGTGGTACGCGCCCGCCACCGTGTCGTTCCTGTCCTCCGCCGTCTTCGCCGTGCTCGCGATCACGCTGAGCCTGGCCCGGTTCTCCGCGCGGAGACGCCGCCGTTCCGCCACCACCGCCGATCGTGGTGACGCCGATTCGGGCGGACGGGAGAACTGACGGCCGGCCCGCGCGGAATCGGGACGCGTGCGATCGGCTCCGGCGCCGGCGGGCGCCGTGGCGCCGGTCCGGCGCGGTGCGCCTCACAGGGTGATGACGACCTTGCCCCGCGTGTGGCCCTCGGCCACATAGCGGACGGCGTCGGGGACCTCGCTCAGCGAGTAGGTCCTGCCGATGACCGGCGTGACCTTGCCGGCCTCGATCAGTTCCGCCAGGAGGCGGAGGTCCTCCTCGCTCTGGTTGAACAGCAGCATGAGGAGCCTGTGACCCACGAACGGTGCCAGCAGCATCGCCCGGAGCTGACGGTCCACGCCGCCGAGCCACCGCCCGCCCCCCTCGCCGCCTACGATGACGAGGGTCCCGCGCGGGGTGAGGGCCCGCCGCAGGCGGGACAGCGAGCTGTTGCCCGCGATGTCGAGGATGAGGTCGTAGCGGGGCGGCCGGTCCGCGAAGTCCTCGCGTGTGTAGTCGATGACGTGGTCGGCGCCGATCGAGCGGACCAGGTCCGTCTTGTCCGTACCGCAGACGCCGGTGACCTCCGCGCCGAACTCCTTGGCCAGTTGCACCGCGAACGTCCCCACTCCGCCTCCGGCCCCGATGACCAGCACCTTCTGCCCGGGTCGGACCGCTCCCCGATCGCGAAGGCTCTGCAGGGCCGTCAGCGCGGACACCGGTACGGTCGCCGCCTGCTCGAAGGTGAGACGGGCCGGCTTGGGCGCGAACCTGTCCTGCCGGCCGCGGGCGTACTCGGCGAAGGCGCCCTCGCAGATGCCGAACACCTCGTCACCCGGCTGGAAGCGGGTGACGCCGCGCCCGACCGCCTCCACACGCCCCGCCACCTCGGTGCCCCGTACCCGGACCCTGGGCGCGCGCAGCCCGTAGCCGAACAGGCGCAGCAGGTACGGCAGGCCCGTCATGAGGTGCACGACGCCCGCGTCGACGCCGGCCGCGTGCACCCGGATGAGCACGTCGTCGTCCCCGGCCGTCGGCGGGTCGATGTCCCTGAGCTCCAGCACGTCGGCCGAGCCGTAGGTGTCCTGAACGATCGCCTTCATGAGGTCTCCTCCACACTGCCGGGACACTGGAACACGTCGTCGAGCGGGACGCCGAACGCCCGCGCGATCTGGAAGGCCGTCTCCGGGGACGGCGAGTAGCGGCTCTGCTCGACGGCGGTGACGGTCTGGCGGGTCATGCCGATGCGGTCTCGAATGGCATGCCATGAATGTAAAGCAAACAAGACGTGATGTCTATTTTTCTTTACATCACGCCGTGCGGGGCGGGGCCGGGGTGTGACGCGCGGCGCTGTCCGGCCAGGTCGCAGGGGTCATGGCGGACGAGGACGTTCCCCCAGGCGAAGGCGGCAGGCGTGGGATCGAGGGCCGGCCTTCGACGCCAGGCGGCTGTCCCTGTCGCGTGGACGCCCCCTTTCGCAGGTAAGGTGACCCTAAAACGGAGGGCTCGGGGTGCGCCGGGCTCCACATTCGCACAGGTGGGGGCGGGCGGAGAGGGAGGCGGACGGCAGGCGGACCGGGAAGGTGACGACGTGGTGGTTACAGCGCTCGCGGTGCATACGTGTGCGCGTTCTCGTGTCCCGTGTGCGAGGCCTCGAACAGGGCGTCTATCGGTATGAGAGGTTCCGTCACCGTCTGCGGCGGGAGTGGTCGGGGCCCGTGCAGAGCTTGCTTGACGCGTGTAAATCAATGCTTGCTGAGAATATGCGACATATATCGGACCCGTATTCTCGGATAAGGGCAATGCCCTTCACGCCTTGCCGACGGGCTCGAACGGCACGAGCGCGGTCGGCCCGCCCGTCTCCCCGGACGCGAACACGGCGAGCGGATCGTCAAACACCGAGTGCGATCATGCCTCGGCCCTGGGAACCAGGCGGGCACTGGGGAGACCGACAGTGGGCTGTGCGCAAACCTATGAAAGTCTCCATGGTGGTGAACGTCACATATTCCTAGCCTGCTCGTATGCACCCAGCAGATGCCGTTGACGGATACGAACCACCTTGGAGTAGCTTCGCGTCCTTCTTCACCGCGCGTTCCGATGACGCGGCGACGTACCTGATCGAGTTGAACCACGAGCTGGACACGCGACGGGAATGGACGGTGGGCGAGTGGAAGCTGCTCGTCGCCCGGGCGGTGGGGGCGCTGCGAGATCGGGGAGTCGCGCCCGGCGACTCGGTCGCGGCCCTGCTCGGAAACCGCTCCGAGGCCCTGGTCGTGGCCTACGCGTGCTGGACGGTCGGGGCCTGCTATGTGCCGCTGAACGCTCACGACTCCGTCGCGCGCCAACGCTTCATCGTCCAGGACTCGGGCGCGCGGCTGCTCGTGTGCGCCGAGACCGAGGACGCGGCGGTCCTGACGGAGGGGACGAATGCGACGGCGCTCGCCGCCGCGGCGGTCATCGAGGCGCAGGGCCGTACGTCCGGACCTCGGAAGGACGACTCCGAGCCGGTAGGCCTGGACGTCGAAGCTCTCCGTATCTACACGAGCGGGACCGTGGGTGAGCCCAAGGGAGTGGTGCTCAGCGCCCGGAACCTGCTCATCGACTGTGACGCGCTCGCTTCGGCCACCGGCTGGGATTCGGCGACCCGCGCTCTCGTGGTACTCCCGATCCACCACGTCAACGGGTTGCTCGTCAGCAGCCTGCTGCCGTGGTTCGTCTCCGGCTCGACGGTCCTGTGCGACCGATTCAGGAGCGACCACTTCTGGGACGACGCCGAGCGGGAGTCGGTGAACGTCTGCAGTGTCGTGCCAAGCCTGCTGGAGTTCCTGCTGCGGTCGAGGGGAGGGCCTCACGGAGACTTCCGGGAGTTCCTGTGCGGGGCCGGTCCACTGCTGCCGGAGACGGTTCTCGCGTTCGAGAGCCGATATTCCCGCCCGGTGCGTCACCTGTTTGGAATGTCCGAGACCACCGCCGTGGTGACCTTGATGCCACGGATGGGTGACCAGGCCCGCACGGAGTGGCACTCACGGTTCGGTTTCCCCAGCATCGGGGTTCCCGTTCCGCACGCCGCGGTCTCCATCCTCGGTCCGAACGGGCACGAGCTCCGGGAGGGGGAGCGCGGAGAGATCGCCGCACGCGGCGGCATGGTCATGAAGAGGTACGCGGGCCGCGACGGCCTCGGCGGGCAACGGTGGCTGATGACCGGTGACGAGGGCTTCTGGCGGCGCGGGAACGACGGCGAGAAGTACTTCTTCATCACGGGGCGGATGAAGGAGATCATCATCCGTGGCGGAGCCAACATCTCGCCGGTGGAGATCGACGCCGTGATACGCACCCACCCGGCCGTGAGGTTCGGGCTCGCGATTCCGTTCCCCAACCGTTTCTACGGCGAAGAGGTGGCCGCGTACGTCGTCCGTGACTCGCCGGTCTCAGAGGAGGCGGTGCTCGCTCACTGCGCCGACTACCTCGACTTCGCCCGCTGCCCCAAGGTCGTCGTCTTCGGCGACGACGTCCCCTACACATCCACGGGCAAGGCCAAGCGGATCGAATTGGCCCAGCGGCTGGAGCCACACCTCGCGGCGTATCGCGAGGTCCAGTTCAGCCGCTCGGCGCAGCGGACGCAGACGGAAGTTTGACCAAGGTTTCTGTGCGGAGCCGGGCTCACCGCCGTAATCGAGCCCGTGAAGATCTACGAGGAGGAGAATCACGTGGACGCGTCACCCGACCTGAAGGACCACACTCGTTGGCTCGCCGGCCTGCTGGGAACGGACTTCCTGCTGTGGTCGCCGCATATCCAGGCGGAGGGGTTCCTGCACTGGGAGCGGATTTTCGCGACGAGAAAGATCGCATGCGGGCCCCAGGCGTCTCCCCTGACCGAGTCGGGTGAACAGCTTGAGGTGCGGTACGAGCACCTCGGGCGGATGCGCGACGTCGACGACCTCATGCGTGACGAGCATCTGAGCGGCCTGCTCGTGCTCCGCGGTGACGAGGTCCTTGTCGAGCGCTACGCCCTCGGCCTTGATCGCACCTCGACCTGGCAGTCGTCGTCCATGGTCAAGTCCCTGACCTCGACGCTGGTGGGAGCCGCGATGCACGATGGCCTCATCGGGAGCCTGGACGAGTTCGTGACCTCACACATTCCGGAGCTCAAGGGGACCTCCTACGAGGGGGTCACCCTCCGCCATCTGCTCACCATGACCTCCGGAACGTCGTGGACCGAGAACTACGAGGACCTTGGGGCCGACGTGGTGCAGAAGTACCTCAAGCCTGTTGCCGAGCGGCGCCCGGGTGTGATCCTTGAGGCTTTGAAGACGCTCCCGCGGGCGTACGAGCCCGGCACGAGGTTCGCCTACAACACCGGCGACACCTATCTGCTGAGTCACGTCATCAGCCGCGCGGTCGGGACCACGGTGGCGGACTACTGCTCAGAGAGGTTGTGGAAACCGATGGGCATGGATTCGGACGGGTATTTCATGCTCGACTCCGATGACGGCCACGAGATCACCGGAAGCTGCTGCGGTGCCTCGCTACGGGACTACGGCCGTCTGGGCCTGCTGATGATGAACGACGGCGTCGCCAATGGTCGGCGCATCCTGCCCGAGGGGTGGGCCGCGGAGGCGACCGCGCCATCCGCGCCCGCTTTCGAGTACGACCTCTGGTCGCTGGAGAACACCGGCTTCACCGGTTACGGATACCTGTGGTGGGTGATCCGGCCCAACTCGTTCAGCGCCCTGGGCGTATACGGCCAGTGGATCCATGTCGAGCCGGAACACGGCCTCGTTGTCGTCATGATCGGCGCCATGCCACGGGAGTGCTACATGGATCCGGCGGAGGCCGCCGCGCAGATCGGCGGAAGTCAGCACGGCAGCCCCGGCAGGCTGGCGTTCATCGACGCCGTGTGCGACCGGCTCAAAGAAGTGAACGGGTCATAGCCATCCGGCTCTTGAAGCGATGCGAAGGAAGTGGAAATGTCGAAGAGTCGCATTCTTTCCCGTGGTTTTCTGATCGGCGCGGCCTGCCTCATGCTCAGCGCATGCACCGGGTTGCTGGACGATAAGGGTGACGACGGGGCCGCCCAGAAGTACGTCGCGATGAGCTTCGCCGGCAGTGACATCACGATCTGGAATGACGTCATCAAATACATGAGGCCACAGGTCGAGAAGGCCGGCTACCGGCTTTTGAGTGATGACCCGCAGTGGAAGGCCGAGAAACAGGTCGCGGACTGGCAGGCCTGGATCCAGCGGGGCGACGTCAAGGCGATCATGGGTTTTCCCGTGCAGGCGGACTCTCTGGTTCCGGTGACGAAGCAGGCGAAGGACGCCGGCGTCGGGATCATCAGCTACGCGGCGAACTGGGAGGGCGCGACCCCCGGCCTGACGGTGGACGACTACGAGAGCGCCAGGACCCTTGGCCGTGACGCCGGTGAGTGGCTCGTCAAGGCCGCCGGAGGCAAGGGAACGGTCGCGGTGCTGGGCGACCGGAGCACGGATCTGGGTTTGGCACGTGCCAAGGGCCTCGTCGACGGGGTCAAGGAGGTCGCTCCGGATGTCACCGTGAAGGAGATCGGCGGCACGGTCACGCGGGAGGGGGGCTATGCCAAGGCCAAGGCCCAGCTCTCCGCGGATCTGGACACCAGGGTCTGGATCACTCAGAGTGACGACCTGGCCAAGGGCGCCTACCGGGCCCTGCTGGACTCGGGCGTCGCGAAGGACGATCCGAAGTACTTCGTCGGCAGTCTCGACGCCACTCAGGAAACGCTCGACATGCTTGAGGTGCCCAACAGCGTCTACCGGGTTTCCTACATCGTCACGGCCAAGGCCATCGCCGACATCAATTCGAGGCTGCTGATCGCGGCCGCAGAGGGTGAACCGGTCAAGTCCGAGCGGGTGATTTTCGAGAAGATAACCAGCGAGAATGCCGGTAAGTATCGCGAGTGATCGCGTCGCCGGTGCCCGGGATTTCGGTGGATGAAATAGTGGTAAGCACATGTTGAATGAACCTTCGGTGCCGCAGGCTGGATTTCGTTGCGACGATGTGTGGGTTTCTTTCGGTGCCACCCGCGCGCTCGCCGGGGTGAGCCTGGCGGTCGCTCCAGGGCAGGTCGTCGGACTCATGGGCCACAACGGGGCCGGCAAGTCGACCCTCCTGAACGTCGCCACGGGCGCGATGAAACCGGACCGTGGCGCGATCCGAATCGGCGACCGGCAGGCGGCCCGCTTTGGAGATCCGCGTTACTTCGCCGATCTGGGGGTCACCGTGATCCATCAGGAGCCGGCGCTCGCCCCCAACCTCAGTATCCTCGACAACCTGATCGTCGCCCGGCCGTCGGGGCGGAATCGGGCGAAGACCCGGAGAAGGGCCGCGGAGGTCATGAGCGCGCTCGGACTCGCTCACGACCTCGACCTCCCCGTCTCGGTGCTCTCGCTCGGCGAACGGCAGATGGTCGACCTCGCCCGCGGGATGATGACCGGGCACATCGACGCGCTACTGCTGGACGAACCCGCTGCCGCACTCGGGGCCGAGGAGACCGCGGTCCTCCACGACCGGATCCGCTGGTTCACCTCCCAGGGCACCGCCGTGGTCTACGTGTCCCATCGGCTGCCCGACATCCTCGATATCTGTGATCGCATCGTCGTGCTCCGTGAAGGCCGCGTCGTGATGGATCAGGAGCGAAAGGGGTTCACGTCCAAGACGCTGGCGGCGGCGTTGGCGCCGGAGTCCGCCCGGCAGGAGGCGCGGTCGCGAGTAGCCGTGGGACCGGAACTGCTCACCGTCCGTCGAGGCGGCGGGGAGATGCGTTTCCGGCGCGGCGAGATCGTCGGACTCTTCGGAGTGGCCGGCGGTTCCCAGTTCGAGGTTCTCGACTCCCTGTTCCAGGGTGGCCCAGGCGTCGAGGCCACCTTGTCCGGCCGGCCCTACCGGCCCACGGGTCCGGCCGACGCGATCTCGTCGGGTGTGTACCTGGTGCCCGGCGATCGTGAGAGGGACGGTCTCGTGCCGGGCATGAGCGCCATCGACAACGTCTTCCTGCCCTGGAGTTCGCAGCTGACGAGTGGCGGCCGGCTCCGTTCGTCGAGGATGCGGAAGAAGTACGCCGAGATCCGCGGGGAACTCGGCATTCGCGGGCCCGATGGGGACGCCCCCATCGCCAGTTTCAGCGGCGGCAACCGGCAGAAACACCTGCTGGCGAGATGGGTCTCGGTCCGCAGGCCTGAACTCCTCCTGCTCGCCCAGCCCACGCAGGGTGTCGACGAAGCCGCCAAGGCCGACATCAGGCGCGTGGTCAGGGGAGTGGCGGAGTCGGGCGTCGCGGTTGTGGTGGCGTCGGCGGAGAGCGACGAACTCAGCTCACTGTGTGACCGGGTGTACGTCCTGGCCGGTGACGGCGTACACGAGGTGGAGGCCTCCGAGGACTTCGACGAGGAACTGTTGTCATTGATCAGTGGCGAGCGCGCCTAGGAGGCCACGGTGTCCGTTACCCACAGGGCAAAGATTGTCGGTGCCCAATACAGCACGTTTGTCACGTTGGTTGTGCTCGCGCTTTTCTTCACGACCCTGAGTTCGCGGTTCGCGACCGTTCAGAACCTCCAGGTGATCATCCTCAACGTGGCCGAGCTCGGCATTGTCGCGATCCCTCTCGCCCTGCTCGTCATGTCGGGGTCGGTGGACCTCTCCATCGGCTCCATCGCCAGCGTCGGCGCCGTCACGTGTGGTTCGGTGATGACCAGGACCGGCTCCGTGCCCCTCGGAATCCTGGCCGGGGTCGTCTTCGGCCTCGCCGCCGGCGCCCTCAACGGATTCCTGATCTCCGTGCTGGGGCTCAACCCAATCGTGATCACGCTCGGCTTCCTCGGGGCCTGGGGCGGTCTGGCGCTGTATCTCACCGGCGGCGCCACCATCTCGGGCCTGCCCGAGGGGTTCACGGATCTCGCGAGGTTCGAACTGGGCCCGATTCCTCTTCAGATCCTGATACTGACCGCGGTCGTGACCGTCGCCTGGTTCGTTGTGAATCATCGACCGTTCGGCCGGGAGCTCCTGGCGGTGGGTGGCGGCAAGCGTGCCGCGCACCTGATGGGGATCCGGGTGAGGCGGGTCCAGCTCACCCTGTTCGTCGTCACCGGCGGTGCCGCGGCGATCGCGGGCATCATGCTCTCCGGCAAGCTCTTCGCGGCTCCGCCCACGGTTGGCCTGTCCATGGAGCTCAACGCGCTCCTCGTCATCCTCATCGGCGGAGTGGCGTTCGAGGGGGGCGTCGGCCGGGTAAGCGGCGTGCTCGCGGGACTCCTGTTCATCGGCACCCTCAGCAACGGTCTGGTGATCATCGGGGTCTCGCAGTTCCTGCAGGCCATGATCACCGGAACCGCTCTGGTGATGGCGGTGGCGCTCGACAGCACCATTCAAAAGAGCGTCCGGAAGTCCTGGTCGCAGCTCGGCGCCAAGGAGCTCTCCGCGGGTTCGGCCGAGGACGCCACACCTTCGGAGACGCTCAGCTCTCGATCAGCCGCCGGAGTTTGAGCGCGATTCGCAGGCTCAAGGCGCGCTCGCCCGAGCGCCAGTCCGTCCCGAGGATGCGGTCGATGCGGTCGAGGCGGTTGTAGAGCGTGTTGACGTGCACGAAGAGCGCGTCGGCGGCGGCGGAGACCACACCGTCGTGGTTGAAGTAGGTCTCAAGGGTGCGGACCAGCTCGGAGCCTCTGCGCTCGTCGTAGTCCTCAAGCGAACCGAGCGCACGGGACACGAACCAGCCGATCTCATCCTGTGAGCTGTCGCTCAGCAGCAAGCCGAAAACGCCCAGCTCGTCGGGGCCGGCGGCGCAACCGAACTTGTCCAGTGCCCGCAGGACCTTCGCACTCCGGTGCGACCTGTTCTCGGCCTCGGGAAGGGACGGGAGACCGGTGCCGGACCTCTCGACGCCGACCGTGAAGCTGCTCGTCGGAGGGTCCGCCCGTCGCAGCCGGGTGAGCAGCGACTCGGTCGTGGCGGACGGCTCGGTCCCGGGGAACGCCAGGACGAATCGGTCGGTCATCCTCGCCACGAGGCCACCGTGCTCCTTGGCGTGGGCCAGGAGAATCCGTTCCATGTGTGCGCGCGGCTGCCGATCGCCGGGTAGCACTGTCACCACGGTCAGCGCGCCTCGGAGGTCCGCCCCGAGCATCTCGGCGCGGCGGTAGGCGCTCTCCGGCTCCGTCAGCCTCCCGCTGAGGATCTCGGCGAGAATCTCGTGCCGGAGACGGTTCTCGGCCTCGTCGTTCGCTCGCCGGATGAGCCACAACAGGGCGGTCACGGTCGCGGCGTTCTCCAACGAGCGTGTATCGATCTCGTCGAGCTGAGGACCGAAGAACAACAGCCAGCCGAGATGCGTCGTGCCGGCCGCGATCGGAACGAACCGGCACGGCAGCCCGTGCACCCGGCCGGTCCACGATCCCCGCAGGTGCGCGTCGGCGGGCAGGGACTCGAGCAACCGGAGCCCGTCCGCGCCGCTGAGCACCGAGTTCGGTTCCGGGTCGTCGATGTCCGCGACCCCGGCGGGCCGGCCCGCGCGCGCCAGCAGACGGCTGGAGGGACTCAGCACGAGCAGGGTGCCGTCGATGACCTCGACGACGGCGGATGCGATGTCGACTTCGTTGGACCCGGCCAGCAGCAGCCGGGTGAGCCGTTCGTGCATCTCGGAGGTACGGCGAAGCGATTCGTTCCGGGCCTCGACCATAAGCTTCGCGGTGGTCAGTTCGGCCAGGGAGCGCCGGGTCTCCTCAAGCAGTGACGCCGACCGGATCGCGATCGCCGCATGGGCCGCGAGGGATCCGAGCAGGGACACCTCGTCGTGCGAGAAGGTCCGGGAATGACGGTCGGCGGCGAACAACACGCCGATGACCCGGGGGCCGAGGAGCAGGGGCACCCCGAGGATGGCCACAAGAGCGTCGTCCTCCACCTCGTTGTCCACCGCGTGCACGAACCGTGGATCGGCGAGGTAGTCGGCTGTCCACAGTGGTCTCGCGGTCTGCGCGACCACTCCACCCAGACCGGCGCCAAGGGACAGGCGGATCTCGTGGAACTCCTTGCCGATCGCGCCCTCGCTCACCCGCATGTAGGCGTCCCCGCGTTCGTCGTCAATGAGCATGAGGTAGGCGACGTCCGTGCCGAGGATGCTGCGGCCCCTGCGCACGATGGCCAGGAGGACGTCCTCAAGGTCCTGCAACGCCGACAGGTCGCCCGCTGTGTCGTAGAGGATCTCCAGGTTCCTCGCCCGCATCCGGAGACGATCGAGTTCGTTGCCCAACCGCCGCACCAGGTGCAGCGTCTCCTCGCTGAGCCGCGTCGACGCGGCCACGTGATCGATCGCGACCTGTATGTCTTGATCAGGGTCATCGCGGAGCAGGGCGTGGACGAGACCTGCCAGCGTCACAGGCGCTGCTTCCAGTGATTCCGTGGTGGGGGGATAACCGCTGGGAGACATGCCCAGACAGTACCTTTGCCATCGAGGCGATCTCAATGAGGTCAATTCAGATATTTAGCATCTGATTGGCACTTAGTTGGATAATCATGCACGATCGGATATGAATGATCCCCGTCGGTAGGCGTGGAGCCCCTATCGGATCCGAGGGCCGGGTCCCCTGTGGCGCGGCGGTGTCGCGCCGGGCGCGCTGACCGTCCTGTTCGCCCTCCGCGCCCGCGGTACGGACTCGGAGGCGGCGGAGCGCGAGGCCGTATGACGAGACGAGGAGACCCGGCCGGGGCGCGGACCCGGAGGTCGACGTCGGCGGGGTTCTCCGGCGGGAGTATGGAATTCGTGGTTTTGGCCGCCTGTGATCCTCTCTTTGCCTGTGAGACGATGTGGGGGTAGGCGACGGCGGATCGAGGAAACCGGTGTGAATCCGGTGCGGTCCCGCCACTGTGATCGGTGAGCGGATCCCGAACAGGCCACTGCCCGGATGATCGGGTGGGAAGGCCGGGACGAGCGTCGACCCGAGAGCCAGGAGACTCACGCGGTCGCCTCCTCGTAGAAATTGGGGCGGATCTCCCCAAGAGAGGAACGGTGATCGCCATGTCGCCCATCCGGCATGAGGTCCTTCGGGCTGCGCGCGTCATGAGCCTCCTTCGGTGATCCGGCCCCTCGCCCCGCTCATCGGGTTCAGCCCGTGGGTGAAAGGACCCCGTTCATGACGAGCCGACGCTCGCTTCCCCTCCTCCTGCTCCTCGCCTCCGCCCCGCTGGTGACCGGCTGCGGCGCCGGCACGCACCCCGGCGCCTCTCCTGCCGCGAGCTCGTCCTCCGCCGGTTCGGCCGTCGCGGGCTTCCCCCTCACCGTGACCAACTGCGGCGTGACGACCACCTTCCAGAGGCCACCGCGGCGGGCGGTGGCGCTCAACCAGCACGCCACCGAGATCATGCTCGCCCTGGGGCTGGAGAAGTCGATGGTGGCGACCGCCTACCTCGACGACAGGATCCTTCCCGAGTACGGGGCCGCCTACAGGGGGATCAAGGTGCTCGCCAAGGAGTACCCCTCCTACGAGGCGCTGCTGTCGGTCGAGCCCGACTTCGTCTACGGCGGGTTCAACAGCGCCTTCGACGAGAAAGAGGGGCGCGGCCGGGCCGTCCTGGCCAGGGCCGGGATCAACTCCCACGTCAACGTCGAAGGATGCCCGACCGGCCCGGTGACCGTGACCCGGGCCGAGGACGAGATCCGGGCGATCGGCGGGATCTTCGGTGTGCCCGACCGCGCCGAGCGGCAGATCACCGCGATGCGCGGTGTGCTGGACGGCGTCAAGAAGAAGATCGACGGGGCCGGCCCGGTCAAGGTGTTCGTCTACGACAGCGGCGAAAAGACCGCTTTCACCGCGGGCGGAGCCGGTATCGGCAACGAGATGATCAAGCTGGCCGGTGGGACGAACCTGTTCGGCGACCTTCCCAAGTCCTTCGGAGACGTCTCCTTCGAGCAGGTCGCGGAGCGGGCACCCGACGTGATCGTCATCTATGACTACGGCGACGAGCCCCTGGAGGGCAAGAAGAGGTTCCTGCTCGCCAACCCGGCGCTCAAGGACGTACCCGCGATCAAAAACCGGCGGTTCGCGGTGCTGCCGCTGTCGTCGGCGGTGCTCGGCGTGCGGGTGCCCTCCGGTGTGGAGTCGCTGGCCCGTCAGATCCACCCGGACCGCTTCGCGTGACCAAGATCGCCACCTTCCGGGCGCCGACGGTCACGGCCGCCGGTGGCCGCGGGCGTGTGCCGTACACGCTGGTCCTGGCGGCGCTCGCGGTCGCCGTGGCGATGGCCGCCACGGCAGGGATCGCGGTCGGCTCGGTGCGCCTGCCGCTCGGTGAGGTGTGGGCCGTCCTGCTGCACCGGCTGTACGCGCCTCTGGCCGAGCCCACCTGGACGCCGGTCAGGGAGACGATCGTGATGGACGTCCGGGTCCCTCGCATCCTGCTCTGCGGCGTGGTGGGCGCGGGGCTTTCGGTGTGCGGGATGGCCCTGCAGGCGCTGGTGCGCAATCCGCTGGCCGATCCGATGCTGCTCGGGGTGTCCTCGGGCGCGACGGTCGGCGCGGTCGTCGTCATGGTCTTCAACATCTCGCTGTTCGGTGCGTTCTCGCTGCCGCTGGCCGCCTTCGCCGGCGCTTTCCTGGCGCTCGTGCTGGTCTACTTCCTGGCCCGCACCGGGGGGCGGATGACCACCGTACGGCTGGTGCTGTCCGGGGTCGCCACGGCCGAGGTCCTCTCGGCCGTCGCCGGCTACCTGATTATCACCTCGGGTGATCCGCGCAAGACCGAGTCGGCGCTGCGCTGGATGCTGGGCGGCCTGGCCGGCACCACCTGGGACCTCGTCTGGATCCCCGCCGCGGCGGTCCTGCTCGGCACCGGCGTGCTGCTGGGCCTCAGCCGCCCGCTCAACCTGCTGCTGGCGGGGGAGGAGGCCGCCGCCGCCCTGGGACTGAACGTGCACCGCTTCCGCGGCGCGCTGTTCGCGCTGGTCGCCCTGATGATCGGCACGATCGTCGCGGTCAGCGGCTCCATCGGGTTCGTGGGGCTGATGCTGCCGCACGTGGTGCGCCTGCTGGTCGGCGCCGACCACCGGCGCGGGCTGCCCGCCGTCGCCCTGCTGGGCGCGGCCTTCCTGATCGCCGCGGATCTGGCCGCGCGCAGCGTGATCGCCCCGGAGGAGATCCCGATCGGTATCCTGACCGCCCTGACCGGAGGCCCGTTCTTCCTGTGGCTGATGCGGCGCGGGGCGGCCCGATGACGGCGGCGGACGGGCCCGCCGTGCTGCGGGCCGACGACGTCGGCGTGGTCGTCGACGGCCGGGCCCTGGTGCGGAACGTCTCCCTGGAGGTCGCCCCGGGCGAGGTCGTCGCGCTCGTCGGCCCCAACGGGGCGGGGAAGTCCACCCTGCTGCGCACCTTCTACCGGGCGCTGCGCCCCACGTCGGGGCGGGTGACGCTGGACGGCGAGGACGTCTGGCGGATGACCGGCAGACGGCTGGCCCGGCGGCTGGCCGCCGTCCTGCAGGAGGCGCCCGGCGAGTTCGAGCTGACCGCGTACGACGTGGTCGCCATGGGCCGCACCCCCTACAAACGGGCGTTCCAGGGCGACGACTCCGAAGACCGGCGCATCGTCATGGGCGCGCTGGGGGAGCTGGACGTCGCCGGCCTCGCCCAGGCGCCCTTCGACCGGCTGTCCGGCGGCGAGAAGCAGCGTGTCCTCATCGCCCGCGCCCTGGCACAGCGAACCGGGACGATGGTGCTGGACGAGCCGACCAACCACCTCGACCTGCGCCACCAGCTGGATGCCCTGCGACTGGTCCGGAGGCTCGGCGTGACCGCCGTCGTCGCGCTGCACGACCTCAATCTGGCCGCGGCGTTCTGCGACCGGATCTGCGTCATGGACACCGGCCGCCTGGTCGCGGCGGGTCCGCCCGCCCAGGTGCTCACCGCGGACCTGCTGGCCGAGGTCTACCGCGTGGACGCCGAGGTGGGCCCGCACCCTCACACCGGCGTCCCACAGATCAGCGTACTCCCGGGAGATCTGACATGACCCGCCTGCGGCCCGCCCCGCCCGAAACCGTCGCCGCCGCGCTGGACGGCCTCACCGGCCTGGGCACCTTCTTCACCCTCGCCGTCGGCGAGGGTGACGGTGTCTGGCGGCCCGTCGCGGAGGCCTACGCGGAAGGGCTCCCGCATCTGGTTGCCGATCGTGTGGCCCGATACGGCACACCCGAGCACCGCGTCGCCACCTCCGTCGTCCAACTCGGCCACGCCGCCCGTCTGTGGTCTCCCGTACTGGGCTGTGTCCTGGTGTACGGCGTCGTCCCCGACCTCGGAGATCTGCGGCAGCAGGCGCACGGGCCCGCTCTGCGGTTGCCCGCGGCCCGCGGCTGGTACGCCCCCGAGGGCGAGGACCTCGTCCAGACCGTCTACCGCCTGGTCATGGACGAGCACCTGGCCGTGCTGGCCGCCGGGCTGCGGGTCAAGATCGCCCCGGGCCTGCTACGCGGCAACGCGGGATCCGCCCTGGCCGGGGCGGCGCACGTCCTCCTGCGGGCCCGCCCCGATCTGCGCGGGCCCCTCACCCATCTCGCCGAACGGCTGCTCGACACCGCGGCACTACGCGGC
This sequence comes from Streptosporangium sp. NPDC004631, assembly GCF_053601935.1. Lineage (NCBI taxonomy): Bacteria > Bacillati > Actinomycetota > Actinomycetes > Streptosporangiales > Streptosporangiaceae > Streptosporangium > Streptosporangium sp. NPDC004631. The sequence continues at coordinate 222,048 of NZ_JBSGCR010000007.1, forward strand.
ACCGGCGAGTTCACCGGGCCGGATCTGGCGTTCCGGCGGCGAAGCTGCTGCCTGTACTACCGCGTCCCGGGCGGTGAGAGATGCGGGGACTGCTCACTGGAGCGGAAACTCCGATGAGGGCGCTGAGGCGGTTTCGCGTACCCGCTGCCGCTCTCGCGCACGCCGTTGAGGGCACCAAGGCCGTTATGAGGGCTTCGGTGAGACGCGTCGCAGCAGGTACGTGTCCATGATCCAGCCTTTGCGCTCGCGGGCCTCGGCGCGGAGCTCGCGGATGCGGTCGGCGACCTCGGGCACCGGCCCGGCCACCAGGAGCTCGTCGGGGGTGCCGAGGTAGGCGCCCCAGTAGATGTGGAACTCCTCGCCCAGACCGGCGAAGGCGCAGTGCGCGTCGAGCATGACGACGACGTCGTCGGCCGCGACGGGTCCCTCCTGCGCCAGGCGGCGCCCCGTGGTGATGTGCACGGCCCTGCCCACCCTGTTCAGGCCGGTGCGGTGCCGGGCGGTCAGGGCGGACACGCTGGTTATGCCCGCGACGACGTCGTACTCGAAGGCGACCGTGCCGCGCTCAACGACCTCCTCGACGCCGGCCAGCGTGCTGTCGTACAACCCCGGGTCGCCCCAGACGAGGATCGCGCCGGTCTCGTCGTCGCCGAGCTCGTCGCGGACGAACGCCTCGTACAGGTCGGCGCGCCGCGACCGCCACTCCTCGACGGCCGCGGCGTAGGCGGGGGTGGTCCGGTCCCGTTCGGGGTCACGGGCCTCCACCAGGCGGTACGGCGCGCGGGCGTGCGCCTCGATCATCTCCTGGCGGAGCCGGATCAGGTCGTGCTTGGCCTCGCCCTTGTCGAGGACGAGGAACGCGTCGGCCCGGCCGATGGCCTTGACCGCCTGGAGGGTGAGATGGTCCGGGTCGCCCGCGCCGATGCCGATGATGAGGATTCGCTTCACGCAGGAGAGTCTGCCGTCTCGGCGGACAGCGGCAGAACCCCGGTTGACCGTTCCCCGGCTGCCGGACCTCGTTCACACTCCCAGACCGCGAGCCGGGCTGCCGGTCGCCTGTGACCAAGAACACGCCCCGGCCCTCGCGAGTCAGGTCCTGAGGCGATCCTGAGATGCCCGCGGCCGCTCCTCACGGGAGCGTCGCCGAGTGGGGAGCGCGCGTCCGGAGTCATCTGCGCTGCGGTCCCGGAAAGCGCCGGAGGGCCGCCTGCACGGCCTTCTCCGCCGCCCCCGAGGGGTGGGGAGAGGCCATCCGGCCAGCGCTGATGTGCCGGATGGCGCCTAAGATCAGAATGGACGGTCACCGCCGGGGGAGGTTCTGAGTGAACCGGACTATCCGCACGATGGATGATGTTCTGGGCCTGCTGGATCGGCTGTTCGCATCGGACGCGGACCGGTGGACACAGGACGCCTCGACATGGTGGGACCGTTTCTACGCCGACCGCTCAAAGCCGGTTCCCTTCTTCGTGACCAAGCCGGACGAGAGCCTGGTGTCCTACCTCGAACGAGGACTGCTCGCTCCGGGGCGTGCCCTGGACCTGGGCTGCGGGCCGGGCCGCAACGCCGTCCATCTCGCCTCGCTCGGCTTCGAGGTGGATGCCGTCGACCTCTCTCCCGTCGCCGTGGCCTGGGGTGAGGAGCGGGCTCGCGAGGCGGGCGCCGCCGTCCGCTTCCACTGCGGCGACGCCTTCACCGCCGGACCGGCGCTCGGCCGGTACGACCTGGTCTATGACTCCGGCTGTCTTCACCACCTGCCGCCGCACCGCCGGGTGAGCTACCGGAACCTGCTGGACCGGGTACTCGTCCCCGGCGGTCACCTCGCCCTCACCTGCTTCGCCGCCGGAGCCATGGGTTCCGAACTGCCCGACGAGGAGTTCTACCGCGAAGGCCGTCTGCACGGCGGCCTGGCCTACACGCCCGGCGCACTGCGCTGGATCTTCTCCGACCTCACCGAGATCGAGGTGCGCCACATGGAGGAGCAACCGGCCGACGGACCGGTCTTCGGTGTCCCCTTCCTCCTGGCCGCGCTGTTCCGGCGCCCGGCAGGTGATTGACGGCGCGTATCCGGTCGATCGAGACACGGCCGGGCGGCATCCGGCGCGTCGGCCGCGTCCGCCGCCGGGCCCTTACGTTCTCGCGCCCACGTCAATTCCGCGATCTTCGCGGTCGTCCTCGGGAAAGGCGGACGGCTCTTCGCCGCGCGGTGATCCTCGTCATCCCGGCCGGCCCTGTGGCCCTCACCAAAAACCCGATCTGCAAGACCGGTGGATTCGCGCCCCAGACCTGCGAGGAACCGGTCATTTCATCATGCCGTTCATGCGGGTTCCGGGGGGAATGCGCGTGCAACGGGCGCCGATCGGACGAACGCTGCGGAGCATCACCCGTGGCTGGTCGGCGTCGGCGGCCCTCGTCGCCGGATTCTGCACCTTCTCCTCCGGAGGGCTTCTGGCGTCGCTGGGATCGGTAGTGCTGGAATCGTCCCTCGTGTGCGCAGAGCGGCGCGCTCGCAGGACTCCTGGTCTCCCTGTGCTTCGTCCTGTCCACAGTGATCGGAGCTGTGCACTTGCGAGAGGCGATCCTTCCATCGTCGGCGTCGCCCTGTGGTGGACTGCCGCGGGGGCATTTCTGCCGATCGCCGCGGTCTTCGACAGCGTGGCCACTCTCATACTCGCCGCGGTGTGCTGCGGTGTGGGCCAGGGGGTCGGGTTGCACTCGGAGTCGGTTTTGTAATCACATTTTCAGCTTGAATCGATTTTTTATCGGCTGTTCGGGCACGGCGGCCGAATTCGCCGCTCTCGGGCTTTTCCTCTGCTACGCCGGAAGGCGTAAGAAAACTTCATCATGGCTCGTTATGTGGAGATGTGATGACTTCGCAGATAAAGCACGTCATATGGGACTGGAATGGCATCTTGTCCGGTGACGGAAGAGCCCTAATCGAATCGACGATCGACGCTGTCCCACCTAAGCCTGCCAAAAAGGGGCGGTGCAGCACGAGGCGGATCCAGTTACCGAGGAGTCGAGCGAAGCCTTCGTCTTCACTTGTGTCGAGTTCGCCGAGGAGCCGGTAGCGGGCGGCGAGGCTGAGCCGGCGGTGCGGCGAGTTCCAACCGGAACGCCCGCACGCCGCGGGCCTGGAGTCGGCCCGCGGCGGCGTCGGTCCGCTGCGCGACCTGCGGGACCTGTACCGGATCAAGCAGAGCGCGCCGCCGGCGCTGATCGCCGCCGGCGGCTGATTCGGCGTGACCGGCGGACCCGTTCGGTGGCGGCGCCGGTCACGCGGTGCGGTAGACCTTGTCCTTCAGTACCTGGATGGCGTTGTAGGCGGACTCCAGATCCGCGCGATCCGGCGACGTCAGAAATACCCGGAGCGGGCTCGACAGGAGGTCGGTGGTCGGGCGGATCCGCTTGCCCGGCACCAGCTTCACGCCGACCAGGTGCACGCCGGGGAGCGCGGCCAGCGCGGCAACCGCTTCCTGGTCCACCTTGCTGACCACGCCGTCCTGCTCCGTGCGGGTGTTGTGCACGACGGCGGGCTGACGGCGCGTGTAGCGGCGGTTCCCGTACTGTGCGACGAACTTCGATGGGTCCACGTACGCCAGTGCGGTCAGGTCGGCCTGGTTCGTGCCCAGGCATACGTCGTGGAAGCCGGGGTTCATGTTGCCGTTCAGGCGGGCGCCGACCTCCACCAGGGCGGGGCCTCTGGCGGTCATCATCACTTCGGCGTGTGCCGGGCCGTGGGCGATGCCCAGTGCCGACAGGACGGTCTCCAGATATGCCAGGAGCTCCGGTACGGGAGACTCGGCCGCGTCCAGGAGAATGTCGCGGTCGTAGATGCGGCTTCCGGTCGCGGTCGTGGTCTTGTCGTACTGCCACACGCCGCACAGGTAGTGCTCTCCGTTCGCCGACACGGTGTCGACTATGTACTCGGTTCCGTCCAGATAGGACTGGACCAGAACCTCGGTGTTCTGGTGGTCGAAGATGTCCACCGCCGCCAGCACCGCCTCGGCCGCCGCCGCCACCTCGTCCGCTGTGCGGCAAACGGTGACGCCGTCGGAGGACGCCGAGCTCAGTGGCTTGACCACGACGGGGTAGTCGCCGCGGGCCTCCGCCCAGGCGACGGCCTCGGCGACGTCGGCGGTGCGCGTCTGGTCGGCGCAGTGGATGCCCGCGGCCCGCAAGGTCTCGATCATCTCGTGCTTGTCGCGGCGGGCACGGGAGCGCGCCGTGCCGTTGGTCGCCAGGCCGAGACGTTCGCTGAGCAGATCCGCGAGCGGGACACCCGGCTCCTGACCCGCCAGCACGGCCACCGGCTTCAGTTCGGCCAGCAGGGCGACCGTCTTGTCCACGTCCCCGTCGCCTGCGCAGACCAGTTCGTCCAGGTACTCGGTCAGGTCGGGGGCGAGCATGGACGCCATCGGTTCCGCCGAGCTGCGGACGTGGACGACGGAGACGCCTGCCCTGGCGAACGCCGTCGGGAGGAAGTTTCCGGTCGAGTACCCGTCTACGATCACGGCGATCGGCTGGTCCTGGGGGGGCATCATCGGGTTGCCTTCGGGTCGAGGGGCGGAGGTCAGCCGAGTGCCAGCATGACCGGGGTATGGCTGCGGTGGTCGCCCGTGGTGTCCGGGCCGAGGACCATGATGTCGGTGGTGAAGCGGTGTTCGAGCCGTGCCTGCTCCGCCCACTTCAGAACGTGCTGGGCGCGGTGGTCGACGTCCACGCGCAGTTCGCCCGGCGCGGTCGCGGCCAGGTCGTCCAGCAGGGCGAGGGCGGTGTCCTGGTCGGACGCGGTGATCGGGCCCAAGACCGTCGTGCCGACGTTCGGCCACGCGCCGCCGAAGCCGACGACGCCGTCCGGGCCGTCCACGACCCGGAACGAGTCGCAGAACTCGGGCAGGGCCGCGATGAGTTCCGTGCGCGGCGCGCCGAAGACGTCGGTGTCCAGCGCGGTGACGGCGGGTAGGTCGGCGGCGGTGAACGGGCGCGAGCGGCCCGACGGCGTGATCGGGGCGGCCGGGGCGCCGCGCAGCGTCGAGCATAGGCCGACCGTGCGGAAGCCCAGCCTCTCATACAGCGGCTTGCCCATCGGGGTCGCGGTCAGCAACGCCCCCTCCGCGCCGACGTCCGCCAGCGCGTGGCTCAGGATGTGGCCGCCCAGCCCTTGCCGCTCGTGCTTGCGGGCGACCAGCATCATGCTGATCGCGTTGACCGACGTGCCGTAAGGGGATGCCACGACGGCGGCGGCGAGGCCCCCGTCCGGGTCCTCGACGCCGTACACCCGACCGATCGAGAACAGCAGGCGCCATTTGTGGTCTTCGCGCGGCCATTGCCGGTCCGACCCCAGCACGAGGCAGGCCTCCAGGTCCGTCACGTCCAGTCGGCATACGGCCGGACTCATAGGCGCTCCCAGGTAGTGGATCTTCGAGGTGCGATCAGCCTAGCGATCGCAGCAGCCTGTACGGCGGATATCCGATCAGGTAGAAGTGCTCCCCCGGCAGGGTCTGGGCGTCGAACGCGCCGCTCGTCAACTCCGCCCAGCGCCGGGCCCGGTCGGGCGAGCAATGCCCGTCGCCGGTGCCGTTCACGGTGGTCGTCGGGCAGCGCAGCGGGTCGCCCGGCACGTGCCGGTAGTTCTCGAACATCATGAAGTCCGCCCGCACGTAAGGCATCGCGAGCTCGGCCAGCATCGGGTCGCCGAACAGTTCGGCCTCCGTGCCGCCCAGCTTGGCCAGGGATCGCATGATGCTCTCGTCGCTGCGCTGTGCCGCGCCGACCGGGGCGAACTCCGGGTCGTGCGCGGCGCGGGCGCCCGACACCACCAGGTGTGGCACGTCGACCCCGGTGGTCTCCAGCAGGCGCGCCACCTCATAGGCCACGATGGCGCCCATGCTGTGTCCGAAAAGGACGATCGGGCGGTCGGCCAACGGCTCCAGCGACTCCTGGACGCCCTTCGCCATGGCGACCAGGTCGGTCGGCAGGTCGTCGGCGAACCGGTCGGCGCGGCCGGGGTACTGCACCGCATGCACGTCGAACCCGGTCAGCTCCTGCGCCCAGGGCCGGAAGAAGGACGCCGAGCCGGCCGCGTGCGGGAAGCACAGCAGGACCGTGGCCGCCTCCGGCCGCGGCTGGAGGGAACGCAGCCAGGTCACGAGCCCGCTCCCTCGGTACGGATCAGGTCGAACAGCTCGTCGAACGAGCGCAGCCCGTACACCTCGGCGAAGTCGAGCTCGACGCCGAAGCGGGTCGAGATCTCCTCGATGAGCCTGATCAGCCCGAGCGATGTCCCTCCGGAGTGGAAGAAGTCGCGGTCCGGCTCCGGCGGCCTGCCCGCCAGTTTGGTCCACAACCTGGTCAGCTCCGCCGCATCGGTCTCGGCCGGGAGCGCGACCTCGGCGGCCCGCTCCCGCTCCCAGCGGGTGACCAGCGCCCGGTGGTCGACCTTGCCGGTCGGCCCGGTCGGGAACGCCTGCACCACGACGATGTCGTCCGGCACGACGTGCCGCGGCACCCGTGTCCACGCGCGCGACCGCAGTTCGGCGACGTCGACGGGACCGGTCGTGCGCACGAAGCCGAGCAGTGATCTGGCGCCCGGCTCGCCGACCGGTACCACGACCGCCTCGGCGACCTCGGGATCGGCGGCGAGCGCCGCGCGTGATTCGGCCGGGTTCACCCGATAACCGCGGATCTTCACCTCGTCGTCAAGCCGTCCCAGGAACTCCAGCGCGCCGGTGGCCAGGCGTCGGACCCGGTCACCGGTGCGGTACACCCTGGTGCCCACAGCCGTGACGAACCGGCGCGTGGTCAGTTCGGGTTCGCCCGCGTAGCCGAGCGCCAGCCGGTCTCCGCCGATCACCAGCTCGCCCGGCGTTCCGTCCGGCACCGGGCTCAGGTTCTCGTCGACGACGTGCAGTTCCGCGCCCGCCGCCGGGAAACCGATCGGCATCGTGGCGCACTCGGCGGCATCCCACCGCGCGACCTCGTACGCCGAGCTGATCACACTCGCCTCGGTCGGGCCGTACGTGTTGACCACCCGGACACCGGGGTGCGCGGACCGCAGCCGGGTTGCGTGCGTGATTGACATGACGTCGCCCCCCGACGTCACCAGGCGCAGCCCGGCCAGCGCGTCGAGGTGGTGGTCGACCAGCAGCGCGAAGATCGCCGGACTCGGGTGCGCGACGGTGATCCGGGGATCGGCGAGCGCGTCGGCGAGGATCCGCAACGACGCGGCCGAGGCGCGGACGCAGAACACCGTCGCACCGACCAGCAACGAGCACCAGATCTCCAGCGCCGACGAGTCGAACGCGAGCGTCGCCATGGCGAGCACGCCGTCGTCCGGCCCGACGGTGAACGGGCTGGGCCGCAGCAGGCCGAGGATGCCCCGGTGCGGCACAGCGACCGGCTTCGGCGTTCCGCTGGAGCCGGACGTGAACATCGTGTACAGCACGTCGTCCGGCGCACCCGCGGGCCGGGCGGACTCCTCGTCGTTCACCGCGTCGCGCACGTGCAGGGTCGCCCGGCCGAGATCGGTTTCGGGGCGGTGGCCGTCGGTCAGCAGCACGAGTCGGGCGCCCGCGGTCGTCAGCATCCACCGGGAGCGTTCGTCCGGATAGTCGGGATCGACCGGGACGTACGACGCGCCCGCGAACGCCGTGCCCAGCATCGCGACGATCGAGTCGCGGCTCGCCTGGCCGTACACGCCGACCGGGTCGCCGGGGGAGACGCCCCAGGCGCGCAACGCGGCGGCCACCGCGGTCGCGCGCCGGTGCAGCTCGCGGTAGGTCAGCGTGCCGCTCGCGTCGTGCACCGCGTCCTTGTCCGGGTACGTGGCGGTGATCTTGTCGAACACCTCGGATAATGTCGTCATGGCGTGTCCTTCGTGGTGACGGTGGCCGACTCGACGAGCGCGATCTGGTCGCCCAGGGTGCGGGCCGAGGCGAACTCCCGGATCGGGATGACGACGTCGAGGGCCATGTTCAGCCTGCGGACCAGCCGGATGAGGACCAGCGAGTCGCCGCCGATGGCGAAGAAGTCGGCGTCGTCGGCCAGGTCCGGGTAACCGAGCCATTCGGTCCACAGTTTGGTCAGCAGCGAGCGTGGCGTGTCCTGTGCGGACATGTCGGCGGACGCGGGCTGTGCCGGGGTTTCCTCGGAGGTGCGGGCCAGCGCCTCCGGCGCGGTCGCCACGCGACCGTGGAACGGGTAGGTCGGCAGGCGCACCGGCCTGCCCGCCGGGATGAGCCGGGCCAGGTCCACCGGGTGGCCCAGGGTCCACAGCGCGGCAAGACCGGTGAGCGGCGCGTCGTCGTCGCGGTTGGCGGCCAGCGCGATGCCGGTCAGCCCCTCGGCGGAGGCCGAACCGCTGAGCGCGCGGCCAGGCCCGATCTCGACGGCGACCGCGCCGGGAAACCGTTTCGCCAGCGCGGCGAGACCTTGGGCGAAGCGCACGGTTCGCCGGGCGGACTCGGCGAACATCGCGGCGTCGACCGGTGTGCCCGCGTCGATCAGCGCGCCGGTCGCGTTCGACAGGAACGGCACGGTCGGCGGGCGCGTGGTCACCTTGGCCAGCTCGGCGGTCAGACCGGGGATCGCGGGTTCGACCAGCGCGCTGTGGAACGCGTGCAGAGTGGTGAGCGAGCGGTGGAACACCCGCTCGCCCAGGTGGTCCGCGAACGCGTCGACGGCACCGGTCGACCCGGACACCACGCAGCTCTCGGCCGTGTTGACCGCGGCGATCTCCAGTGCCGCACCGCCCAGCAACGGCCGGGCCTCGTCCAGCAGCTTCAGCACCTCCGCCTCGCCGCAGCCGACCGCGAGCATCCGCCCCTTCCCGCAGGCCTGCATGAGGTTGCCCCTCGCGACCACGAGCCGGAGCGCCTCGGTCCGGGTCAGCACACCGGCGAGGCACGCGGAGGTGATCTCGCCGAGGCTGTGCCCGGCGACCGCGACCGGCTTCAGCCCGAGTCCGCGCAGTGCCTGCGCGGCGGCGTACTCCAGCACGAACAGCGCGGGCTGGGCGACGTCCGTCCGGCCGTACCGCCAGCTGTGGCTCACCCGGTCATACAGCGCGCGCCGCACGTCGGTGGCGAGGTCGGCGGGCAGTTCGGCGAGGCACTCCTCGGCGAGATCGGCGAAGCCGGGCAACCGGTCGCGCCACGGCAGTCCCATGGCAGCCGGCGCCGAGCCCTGACCGGGCAGCAGGAACACCAGTGGCGCCGGGCCGGACACGGGCCGGATCCCGTTCACCCGCTCGGTCGGGGCGCGCAGGCGCCGTGCGACCTGGACCGCCGTGCCGCCGACGACGGCGAGTCGGTGCGCCAGCGGCGCCCGGCCACCGACCAAGGTCTGCGCGATGTCGTTCAGCGGAGCGTCGACGCCGGTCAGATGGTCGGCGAGCCGGATGGCCGCACGTTCGAGCGCTTCCGGTTCCGCCGCCGACAGGACAATGATGGTGTCCTGCTCCGGCTGGGGAGCGCCTGCCGGTGCCGGGACGGCCTGTTGCACGATCACGTGCGCGTTCGTGCCTCCGATGCCGAACGAGCTCACGCCCGCCCGCCGTGGTTCGGGCCCCGACCACGGCGTCGCCTCGGTCGGCACGGACACCGGGCCCGCGGTGAGCATCGGGTTCAGCTCGGTGAACCCGGCCACCGGGGGGATCACGCCGTCGCGCAGCACGCGCAGGGTCTTGACCAGCGAGGCCAGCCCCGACGCCGCGTCCAGGTGACCGATGTTGGCCTTCACCGCGCCCAGCCGGACCTGCCCCTCGGGCACCCCGTCGAGCGCGGCGCACATCGCCTTCCACTCGATCGGGTCACCGACGTAGGTGCCGGTCGCGTGCGCCTCCAGGTACCCCAGCGAGTCCGCGGACACGTCCGCCGCCCGCAGCGCGGCCCGGATCACCGCTTCCTGCCCCGTCGCCGACGGTGCGTTGTAGCCCGCCTTCGCCATTCCGTCGTTGTTCACGGCGGTGCCCAGGATCACGCCGTGCGGCGTGACACCCTCTGCCACCGCGTCGGCGAGCCTGCGCAGCACCACGGCGACCACACCCGAGCCCGCGAGGGTTCCGTCCGCGGCGGCGTCGAACGGACGGCACGCGCCGCCCGCGGACATGATGCCGCCACTCACCCGCAGGTGTCCCTCCTGCGGGAACCCGACCGAGGCCGCGACCACCAGCGCTTGGTCGCACTCGCCGCCGAGCAGCGCCTGCACGGCGGTGTGCAACGCGACCAGCGACGACGAGCACGCCGTCTGCACGGTCATCGCCGGGCCGCGTTGGCCGAGCTTGTAGGCGATCCGGGTGGCCGTGTAGTCCTGCCCGGAGCCCACTTCGAGGCGGTCGTGCATGTCGTGCGGCAGGGCCCCGCCGACGAGGATCCGCCGCTGGTAGGCACTGCTGCTGGAACTCGCGTAGACACCGGTGCGCACGCTGCCGTCCAGCGGGTCGCGCCCGGCGTCCTCCAGCGCCGCCCACGCGGCTTCGAGCATCAGCCGGTGCTGAGGGTCGGTCAGTTCGGCGTCGCGCGGGCTCATGCCGAACAACGCGGTGTCGAACCGGTCGGCGTCCGGCAGATACCCGCAGACCGGGACGTACCCGGGGTCGTGCACCCGCGCGGCGGGCACGCCCGCGGCGATCAGCTCGTCCGTGTCACGGCGCGTGGTGAACACCTCGCCCGCGCCGATCGCCGCCATCCACTCGTCGACGTCCGCCGGACCGGGCAGCCGGGCGAACATCCCGGTGACGGCGACGTCGAACGCGTCGTCGCGGATCATCGCGCTACCGCCGCACCACGCCGCGCCTTGGCCGCGAGCCGGGCCCGCCGGTCGTCGGTGCCGGTCTCGGTGACCGGTGCGGCGTTGCGGACGAGGTCGGCCTGGGCGGCGACGGTCGCGGCGGTAAACAGGTCCACTACGGACACCTCGGTGCCGGTCTGGGTGGTGATTTCACTTTGGAGTAGGGGTATCAGGAGTGAGTGGCCGCCGACGTCGAAGAAGTTCTCCTCGACCGGGACCTCGGCCAGTCCCAGGACGGTGCGCCACGCGGTAGAGATCTGCGCGATCAGATCGTCACTCGTGGCGACCGGTCCGAGGTCGACCGCCGTCTCCTCTTCGATCAACGCGTCGAGGTCGATCTTCCCGTTGGGTGTCAACGGGAACGCGTCCAGCACCCGCAGGGTCTTCGGCACCATCGGCTCGGGAAGCCGCTCGGCCAGCAGACGCCGGGCGGCGCCCGCGTCGAAACCGGGGGCGGCGACGACGAAGCCGAGCAGGCGCGTGGCCGTGGCGTCGGGTCGCACGACGGCGCCGCGCACACCCTCCACCTCGGACAACGCGGCCTCGACCGCGCCGAGTTCGACCCGGTGCCCGCGGATCTTCACCTGCTGGTCGGCCCGGCCCAGGAACTCCAGCTCACCGGTCTCGGTCCAGCGGACGCGGTCGCCGGTGCGGTACACCCTGCCGTCGGTGAACCGGTCGGCGCCGAACGCCGGGTCGTCCGGCCTGCCGTGGTAGCCGCGGGTGACGCCGGCACCACCGATGTGCAGTTCGCCGACAGTGCCCGGAGGTGAGAGCTCGCCGCGGTCGTCGATGACGTACAGCCGGGTGCCCGCGATCGGACCGCCGATGCTCACGGGAGCCACCCGGTCGTACACCCGGTGGCTCGCCCACACCGTCGCCTCGGTCGGGCCGTACTCGTTGACCAGGTGCGCGTGCGGCGCGATGGCGAAGTGCTCGGCCATCAACGACTCGGGCAGCGCCTCGCCCGCGACGACGACCCGGTGCAACGACCGCAGCGCCGCACCGTCGCCCGCCTGGGACAGCAGCAGGGCGTAGAGCGTCGGCACGCACAGCAGGTCGGTGACCTGGTGGCGTTCGACCAGCGCGAGCAGGCGCTTCGGGTCGCGGACGTCATCCAGGTCGGCGATGACCAGCGTGCCGCCGGCGGTCAGCGTGCCCCACAGCCCCGCGACCGAGGAGTCGAACGCCAGGGGTGACACGTGCAGGAATACCGGTTCGCCGGGGTACTCCGCCCGGCGTGCGGCGGTGGACGCGGCCAGCCCGCCGTGCTCCACCACGACGCCCTTGGGCTCGCCGGTCGTGCCGGAGGTGTAGATCAGGTAGGCGGGGTCGGTCGCGGTGGCCTGCTCGACGCCCTCCACGCCCGGCGTGCCGCGCTCCTCCTCGACGTCCAGGGTGACCAGGGAGAGCGGGACCCGATGGGAGGTCTTCCCGGTCGTCAACACGTGGGTCACGCCCGCGTCGTCCAGGACCGCCGCGATGCGCTCGTCCGGAACGGCGGGGTCGAGCGGCAGGTACGCCGCGCCCGCGCGCAGGACGCCGAGCACCCCGGCGACCATGGCGGGCGACCGCTCGGTGAGCACGCCGACCGTCGCACCGCGTCCGACTCCGTGGGAGTTCAGCCGTGCCGCGACGCCGCCCGCCCAGTCGCGCAGTTCGCGGTAGTCGAGGCTCTTGCCGGCGTGGGTCAGCGCGGGGTGGTTCGGCCGCGCGGCGGCGACCTCCGCGAAGCGCGCGGTGACGGTGACGTCCGCGCCGTCGGCGACCGGTCCGCCGTCGCCGAGCGCGAGTAGCCGGTCGACGGAGTCCGCGTCGAGCAGCGGCAGCTCACCGACGGCCTTGCTCGTGGACACGAGACCGGTGAGAATCGTGCGCAGGTGGTCGGTGAACTGCTCGATCTGCGCCTCGGTGTACTGGTCGGCACGGTAGATCGCCGCGAGTTCGGCGGTGTCCTGGCCCGCACGCAGCCAGACCGTCAGGTCGTACTTCGACACCAGGGTCGGGAACTCGACCTCGACGATCTCCAGACCCGGCGTTGCCGGACCGCTCTGGTGGGCCGCGTAGTTGAACAGGACCTGGAACACCGGCGTGCGACCGGAGGCGGGCGCGCTGCCGACACCGCGCACGGTCTCGTCGAACGGCACGTGCCGGAACGTGAACGCGCGCAGCAGCGCGCGGTGTGCCGTGCCGAGGTAGTCGGCGGCGGTCTGGTCGTCCTCGACCCGCAGCCGCACCGGCGTCGGGTTGATGAACATGCCGGAGGTGTCGGCGAACTCGGCGGTGCGGGTGTCCATTGTGGAGCCGAGCACGATGTCGCGGGTACCGGTATAGCGGCGCAGCGTCAGGCCGAGCGCGGCCATGCCCAGCACCTGCGGGGTGGTGCGGAGCTCACGGGCGGTGTCCAGCACCTGGCGCCACAGGGCCGTGTCGATCGGCACCCGCACTTCCGCGCCGCGCTTGCCCTCGACCGGGTGTGCCGGGCCGAGGCCGAGCGGGCGATCGGGCACCGGCACGCGCAGCTCGTCGAACCAGGCTTCGAGCTTCTCCGCCGCGGGACGCTTCGCAGTCGCCTCCCAGGCGACGTAGTCCGCGTAGGCGGGCGCCGTCTCGGTCGTCTTGCCCGCGTACTGCGCGAAGAGGTCGTCGGTCACCAGCCGCACGGTGCGGCCGTCGGTGACGATGTGGTGGGCGGTCAGCAGGACCAGGTGGTCGTCGCCCGCCAGCCGCAGCACCTCCAGTTCCGCGGCGGGTTCCGTGGTCAGGTCGAACACCCTGGTCGCGGCGGCCCGCAGCACGGCGTCGAGCTCGCCCACGTCGATCTCGTTCACACGGGCCGCCATCCGCTCGACCGGCCACAGGTCGCGGATGGGAACGCCGCCGGACTCGGTGATCCGCAACCGCAGTTCGGCGTGCCGGGCCACCACCGCCGTCCAGGCCTCTGCGATGGCGTCGGTGTCGAGCCCTCCACGGACCCGAACGGCCCAGGGGACGGTGAACTCGAAGCTGTCCGGTTCGACATGCGCCGCGAACCACAGCCGGTGCTGGGCCGCCGACAGAGCCGGACCGGTCGCTGCGGTCTGGACCATGGATGCTCTCCCTCTACTACTGCCTATTGGCGGTGACCTGCGGCGCGACGGTGTCGTCGCGCGTGAAGCGGAAGCGGGTGGTGTCCTCGATCCGGGTGACCAGCCCGGCTAGCGCGGTGTGGTCCGGCACGCGGCCGTACACCTTGCCGAGCCTGCTGAACGCCCCTTCGCGCCAGGAGACCCGCTGTCCCGGTGTCACGCGCACATCGACCACATCAACCCCGGCGTGCGCGTGCAGCTCGGCGAGCCCCTCGACGCCCTCGACCGCGGTCGCGTCGGTCGGCGGCAGGAACACGTACTGGTAGGTGATGCCCGTGCCCGCGTGTTCCGGCGCGACGGGTGGGTCCCCGAGCGCGAGCCGGAACGCGGTCTCGACCATGGAGTAGCCGAACGCGCGGTCGAACAGGTCGGGCACGTGCCCTCCCACCCGGCCGTTGACCTCGATCACCCGTGGGCCGGCCGCGGTCAGCTTCAGCTCGGTGTGGACGACCCCGGTACGGATACCGAGTGCGAGCACGGCCGCCTCGGCGACCGCGAGCACGCGTTCGGTGATCGCCGCGTCGAGGGTCGCGGGCAGGAAGAACCCGCGTTCGCGGAACGGCGGCTCCAGCGGGAGCTTGCCGACGACACCGAGCGGGAGCACGGCGCCGTCGTGCACGGCGGCCTCGACCGACACGTAGTCGCCGAACGCCGGTCCGGCCACCTCCGGGTCGCCGATCAGCAGTTCCTCGGCGATCAACACGCTGCCGGTTGGTGCGGTGGCGAAGAACCGGCTCGCGGCGGCCTCGGCCGCCGCGAGGTCGTCAACCCTGGTGACGTGCTGTCCCGCCGTGCCGTTGTGCGGCTTGAGCACCGCGGGCAGACCGGTCACGGCGAGCGCGCCGGCCACCGCGGACCCGGTCGTGATCACCGCGTACCGGGTGGTGTCAACGCCGTGCGCCGCCAACGCCCGGCGTTGCGCCGCCTTGTCCCGCAGCACGGCGGTGACCTCGGGGGAGTGCCAGTACGGCGTGCCCAGGCGTGCCGCGAGCGCCGAGGCGACCGGCAGGCACAGGTCGCTGAAGGTGACCACGCCGGAGAGCCGCACGGTGGCGGCCTCGTCCGCGGCCTCGTCCGGGGACATGCCCGCCGTGTCGACCAACGCGAACCGGCGGCGCAGGGCGGGCAGCACTTGGGCGACGTGCTCCGAGGCCGAGTCGATCACCAGGACCGGCTCGACGTCGAGGGCGCGGGCCGCCGCGGACAGCTCCGCGGGGCCCGCCGACCCCCGGTCGTAGACGACTGCCAGCCTGCGCACCGCTATCGGGTCCTCGTCGGCACGACCTCGTCGGAACCGGCGGGCCAGCTGCGTTCCGCGGTGATGTACAGCAATTCGGACGAAACGCCCCGCTTGCCGCACAGCTCGGTGAGGAGCTCCGACTGTTGGATCTGCTCGGCCGCGGGGTCGTACCAGCATCCCGAGAGGTGCTTGAGCCACGGCTCCATGCCGAGCGCGTAGACGAACACGGTGCGCGCGCCGACCTGCTGCGCCACCTTGTCCGCCGGGTCCGCGAACGAACCCTTGAGCCCGCGGGCGTTGTCGTCGTTGCGGCTGATCGGCGTGTCGAGCAGCGGGCCGTAGAGCCAGCTCATCGGCGCGCCGACGCATTCCAGGCCGATGAACAGCGCGTCGACGGTGCCGATCTCGCGGCCGATCAGCTTGTAGATCGACGGGTCCATCGGTGAGGTGTCGGTCGCGAACAGGAAGCCGCGGCCGCCGATGCGCACCAGCGGCACCATCTTGGCGCGGATGTCGAGGTCGCCGTGCTCGCCTAGGAACGGCAGCGCGGTGATCTTCGCCGGGCCGAGGTCGAGCGACTGCACCTCGCCGAGCTCGACCACGTTGCGGAAGCCGAAGCTCTCCAGGAAGACCCGGAGGTTGAAGTCGGGCAGCGTACCGCCCCCGGTGAGCGGGACGACGATCGTGCCGATCCGGTCGCGCAGCTGGAGCAGCGTCTCCAGCGAGAAGTGGTCGGAGTGGCCGTGGCTGATCACTACGACGTCGATCTTTTCGGGCAGGTCGGCGAAGGTGAAGTGGTCCCAGCCGTCGTCGTCGTAGCCGAGCGTCGGGTCGGTCATGACCGTGAAGCCCTCGTACTCCATCAGTACGCTCGCGTGCCCGAAGTAACGGACCCGGACCTGGCCGGGTTCCGCGTGGTCGTACGGCCTGGGCTCCCGGTCGGTGAACAGACCGCGGAAGGTTTCCTGCTGGCCGCCCGTCAGCTCGAACAGCTCGACCAGCGCCTCGACGTCGACCCGGCGGCGGTGACCCGCGAACAGTTCACCCAGCTCTGGCGCGGAGAACGGCACCTTGAGCTCGGCCCGGCCGTGCGACAGCACCGGTGAGCCGTAGACGAACGGCTGGTTCGGGTCGTGCCGGGGCAGCAGCGAGATCGTCTGCGCCTCCGGTTGCAGCGCCGCCGTGCGGTAGAGCAGCGGCTCGAAGAAGCGCAGCGAGGGGTTGTTCGCCGTGTCGTAGACGAGCTCGGAGATGCCGTGCAGGCTCGGCGGCAGCTGGGCGTACAGGCTCGCGAGCGACCCGCCGTTCGCATTCTCCTTGAGGATCGCGCGCATGGCGTCGATCTCCTCGGCGAGTTGCAGGCGCGGCCTGCCTTCCTTGAGCGTGGTCTCGACCAGCTCCTCGATCGCCGCGACACCGCCTTCGCGCGAGTTGACGAACGGCGCGCCGAACATGCTCGGGTTCTTGAGCGCGGCTTCATGCGCGTGCGGTGCGGAGAGATAGCTGCGCAGCGCCGGCAGCTGCCGTTTCGCCAGATTGAGCGCGCCGGTGTGCGGTGCGGCGAAATACGGAACCGCGTACCACCTGTGGATCAGCGGCTGCACCACTGTCGATGTCGCGAGATAACGCCCTGTCAGGGTGTCCGAACTCATCGTATCCCTTTCACTGTGGTCCCGAACAAGGAGGCCGATGTGGGGTCGCCAAATACATGGCTGTCCGCGCGAGTGTTTAAGCGAGTGTTCGTCGGCGCGATCAGCCGGATCGACGAGCTAATTTCTCGCGCACGTTAGTAACCGGCTTCGGCCACGGAAAGCAGGAGGCGGTGGCTCGGCCGGTAAGGTGCGTTCGATGCTTGGCGGGCACTTCATGCGCCCGAATTGTTGGATATGCGAACAGGTGAAGGAAGTCAGGTCACCTGTGCTTCGATGTCCGGATTTTGCCCCCGGTTAACGGATCCCCCAGATCCCCCAGATCCCACGGCCTTACATCCCCCCTCGTCACTCCATCCGGGAGGCCAGCCTCCCCGGGCTTGGCAACCCTCCGGATGCGGAGTTTTGTGGCGATTTTATGCGTGTCCGCAACGGCTGTGTCAAGGACACTCCGCCGTTTGGCCCATCGCTTTCCAAGATGGGTGCTCTGGGGGAAATCTCTTGACGCCCTGGATTGATTCGTTGATAAAGTACGGTAAACCCCGGCCGACGCTCGTTGGTTTGTGCTGCTCGGCAGGGTTTCTAGGGGGAGTTGTTATTCCAGGAGGCTTCGCTGCCGACTCAGTTGTGCCATGCGTCCCTGATGTGTCGGTCGGGCCACGCCCAACCATACCTGAAATGCGGTGTATTCCATGACCGCTGTACCTCGCTCGCTGGTCCTCGTCCTCGGCGTCGACAAGTACGTGCTCGACGCGTGCGAACGGCACGACGTCGAGGCTGTCGTCGTCGTGGGCGCCGGCCAACGTGACTACGCACTCCAGCCCGTTCCGGATGGCATGACGGTGCTGCGGGTCGACAGCGTGTCCAGCCCCGAGGCGGTACTCGGCGCGTTGCACCGTTCCGGTTACGCCGAACGGCGCTTCGACGGGGTGCAGACGTCCGACGAGTGGGCCATGGTCACGGCGGGCATGCTCGCCGCACACCTGGGCGCGCGCGCGATCGACCCCGTGACCGCGTTGTACTTCCGTGACAAGACGCTGCAAAAGCAGCGCGTCCGGGAAGCGGGTGTCCCAGCCGCGCGGACCCACGTCATCGAGGACATCCACGACCTCGGCGATCTCACCGAGCTGCCCTTCGCCAAGGCGGTGCTCAAACCGATCGCGGGCGCGGCGACCGCCATGACCTCCGTGGTCGGCGACATCGGCCGGCTGCGCGCGCTCAGCGCCAAGTACCGCGGCGAGCGCACCGGCCAGCGCACCTTCGCGCTGGAGGAGTACATCCCCGGCGACGAGTGGGTCGCCGACGGTGTCCTGCACGACGGCGAGGTCGTGTTCTGCGCCCTCGGCCGCTACGGCGTGCCGTGCCTGACGACGATCGACCACGAACTCCCCCTGTGGCTGCGCAGGTTCGATCCAAACGACGAGGCGTGGGCCTACGAGCTTGGCGAACCGGTGGTGCGGCGCGCGCTCACCGCGCTTGGCCTGCGCGACGGCGTGTTCCACATGGAGCTGTTCCACGATGCCGAGACCGGCACCCTGACGTTCGGCGAGTGCGCGGCGCGCCGCGGTGGCGCGCTTGTACACGAGGAGGTACAGGCGAAGTTCGGCGTGCACCTGGGCGAGGGGGCGCTTTTCGGCGCGCTCGGCCGCAAGCCCGAGATCGAGGTGAAGGTGCGGCCGGAGACCATCGGTGGCACCTACCTGATGGGGCGGCCTGGAACGTTGTTTCACTGCCCGTCGCCGAAGGAGATGGGCGCTCTCGACGGGGTCGAGTACGTGCGCGTCGAGTCGGCGTTCGGCGCGTCGCTCTCCTCCGCGGTCGGCAGCACCAACGCCCGCATCGCCCAGGTGCTGGTCTCGGCCTCCTCGGAGGAGGCGCTGCTGCGCCGGTTCGAGGAGCTGCGGGTGTGGTTCGACGAGCGCCTGCTGATCGCGCCGAGTGGCCCGATGAGCGGGCTGCGCGCGTGGCAGCGGGAGAACTGGCCGGACGCCGACTACCGGGACCTGCCTTGGCAGTCGTGATAAGCGGACTCGTCACCAGGCTGCTGCCCGAGACGCCGGCACAACGGGCCCTGGCTCTCGCGCACTTCGTGAACGCGGTCGGCAGCGGCATGTTCATGGCGGGCAGCGTGCTGTACTTCACCCGGATCATCGGTCTGCCGGTGACCCAGGTCGCGCTGGGCCTCTTCCTCGGCGCGATGGTGGGTCTGATCGCGGGCATCTTCGCCGGGCGGATCGCCGACCAGTACGGCGCCAGGGAGACCCAGATCGCGGTCATGCTCGCGGGCACCGCGGCCATGACCTGCTTCCTGTTCGTCTCGACGCCGGCCTCCTACCTCGCCGTGTCCGTCCTCATCGGACTCGTCTTCGCGGCCGACAAGTCGAGCAAGGCGCCGCTGGTGCGGCACTTCGGCGGCGAGAACCCCGCCGGGTACCGCGCCTACCTGCGTTCGACGGTGAACCTCGCCATCGCGCTCGGCTCGCTGGGCGCGGGCATCGCGCTCCAGGTCGACACCAAGATCGCGTACCAGGCGCTGATCTGCGGCCGGGCGCTGTCGTTCCTGGCGGGCGCGGCGTTGCTGGTCCGGCTGCCCCGCGTCGAGCCGGGCAAGGCGACCGCCGCGGCCGGGCGGTGGATGGCGCTGCTCGACCGGCCGTACCTGACCGCGACCGCGCTGAACTCCGTGATGTCACTGCACTACGCGGTGCCGACGTTCCTGTTGCCGCTGTGGATCGTCGAGCACACCGCGGCTCCCAAGTGGATGGTCTCGGTCGCGCTCGCCCTGAACACGGCTATGATCATCACGCTCCAGGTGGTGCTGAGCCGGAACGTCTCCGACCACGCCGCCGCGGGCAGCAGGATGCGGTGGGCGGGGATCGCGGTCGCCGCCGGGCTCGCGTTGATGGCCGCGGCGGGCGCCCAGTCCCCGGCCGTCGCCATCGCACTGCTCGTGCTGTCCACGGCCGTCTACACCCTCGGCGAACTGTGGCACGCCGCCGCGTCTATGGAGTACTCGTTCGGCCTCGCCGCACCACACGCCCAGGGGCAGTACTCGGGCGTGTTCGGCCTCGGTGGCGGGGTGGCCGAGGCCCTCGCGCCCGCCGTGCTCGGTCTGGCCATCACCTACGGCTGGCCCGCATGGCTGCTCATCGCGGCGGGCTTCGCCACCGTCGGCGCGCTGAGCTCGCCGCTGATCGCGTACTCCCTGCGCCGGTGGCGGCCTGCACATCTGTGATCCCACGACCGGCCGCGTCGCGGACCGGCACGACCCAACCGCACACGAAAGGCAGACCCGTGCCCCTGATCGGCGCCGAGACCCGTACCGCGATGATCGAAATCGTCCCGGACCTCCTGTTCGACCCGGAGAAGATCACCGAGGCCTACCGGCAGGTGGTCGACCGCGTGCCGGTGACCGATCCGGCCAACCCCGACCACCGGCTGCGCAAGCTCGGTCTCACCCACCGCGCGGGCGCCGACGACCCGTGGCACGACGCGGGCAACGGCCAGTTCAACCAGATCACCGGCGAGAAGAACTTCGAGGAGACGGACTTCGGCTTCTTCAACGAGGAGTTGAAGGACACCTACTTCCACGAGATCTACCGCAGCCTGCCGTTCCGGATCGGCCGCATGCGCCTGGTCGCGCTGCACCCGTCGGAGATCTACCACATGCACACCGACGCCTCGCGGGTCGCGCACATGGCGATCAAGACCAACGAGGACTGCCGGCTGCTGCTGCGCCGCGGCGAGACCTACCACGTCCCTACCGACGGCCGCATCCACATCCTCAACACGCTGCTGCACCACTCCGCCTACAACGCCGGCGGCGACACCCGGATCCACCTGACGATGACCATCGTCGAGTGATCGGTCCGTCCCCCACCCACCACCGGGAGATCCCTGACATGACTGGACAACCGCGCCCCGTCGCCGTGATCGTCGACGGCTACACCACGGGCAACTTCCTGCCACCCGCGTTCGCGGGAATCGGTGCGGACGTGGTGCACGTGCAGAGCAGCCGCGACCTGATGACCTCCATGACGTTGCCCGACCTGACGGCCTACCGGGCCAACATCGTGTGCGACACGCCCGAGGAGGCGGCGCGAGCGCTGGCCGAGTTCTCGCCTGTCGCCGTGGTGACCGGGCAGGAGCCGGGTGTCGAGTGGACGGACCGGCTCAACGAACTGCTCGGCCTGCCCGGCAACGCCAGTGCCACGTGGCGGGCCCGCCGCGACAAGTACGAGATGATCGAGGCGTTGCGCCGGGCGGGCGTGCGCTGCGCCGAGCAGTTCAAGAGCTCGGACCCCGAGGAGATCGTCGCCTGGGCCGAGCGACGGGACGAGTATCCGGTGGTCGTGAAGCCGCTCGCGTCGGCGGCGACCGACGGCGTCGCCGTGTGCGCCTCGGCCGACGAGGTCCGCAAGGCGGTGGAGGTCGTGCTCGGCGCGAGCGACATCTTCGAGACCCGCAACCGCGAAGCGCTGGTGCAGTCCTACCTCGCGGGCCACGAGTACACGGTCGACATGGTCACCGTGGACGGGAGGCGTTACACCAACGGCGTTTCGCGCTACCGCAAGCGGTTGCAGGGCACGCACAACATCTACGACCGCGAGGACCTGCTCGACCCGGCTTCGCCCGAGGTCGCGGCACTGATCGAGTACACGTCGTCCGCGCTCGACGCGCTCGGCGTGCGCTCCGGGCCGACCCATGCCGAGGTGATCATCACTCCGGACGGGCCGACCCTGGTCGAGGTCGGGGCGAGGCTCAGCGGCAGCCTCGCGCGGGAGTTCCAGGACGCCTGCGTGGGCACCAACCAGGCCCATCTGACCGCGCTCGCCGCCGTCCGGCCCCAGGAGTTCCTCGACGAGTACGCGGGCAAGGTGTTCACGCGGCACAAGCTCGGCGCTCTGGTGATCACGGCGACCGAGCTCGACGGGATCGTGGAGGACATCGACCTCGACGCGCAGGCCGAGCTGGAGGCGCTGCCGTCGCTGACCAACCTGCGGATCAAGATCAAGCCCGGTGGCCGGATCAAGCCGACGGTCGACCTCTACACCAGCACCCTTGGCGTGCACTTGGCCACCGGCTCGGCCGAACAGCTCGAACGCGACTACGAGCGCGTGCAGCAGCTGAAGGACGCCGTCTTCCGGCTGCGCTGAGCCGGCCACACCCGCGAGGAAACGAGCATGACCACCAAACCCGAAACCCGTCGCCTGCTGCTGGTCGGCGGCGGCGGAGACATGACGCTCAGCGTCGACGTCGCCGTGGCGGCGCTGCGCCAGGCCGCCACCCGCGGCCTGACCACGCACGTCACCAACCTGGCGGACACGCTGGCCGCGACACCCGCGGTCACCGCGGCGGCCGACGCCGTGACCGCCGTCGACCACACCGATCCCGGTGCGGTCGCGGCGTGGGCCGTGGCGGACGGAGGGTTCGACGTCGTGTTCGGCGTCCGGGAGATGGCCCAGGTCGCCGTCGCCGAGACGGCTCGGACACTGGGCCTGCCGGGCAACGAGCCGGACGCCGTCCGGCGCGTGCGGAGCAAGGACGCGTGCCGTGCCGCACTCGCTGAGGCCGGGTTCGTCCAGCCACTGGTCCGGCTCTGCGCGGGGCTCGCCGACGCGGCCGAGTTCGTTGGGACGGTCGCCGGACCGTGGGTGGTCAAGCCCAGGGACGGTTCGGGCAGCGAGGGCGTCCGGCTGGTGGCGGACCCGTCCGAGCTCGCCGACGCCGTCGCCGCGCTCCCGAACCAGGACGAGTTCCTGGTCGAGGAGTTCGTCGTCGGCGCCGAGTACAGCGTCGAGGGAGTGTTCCTCGGCGGTGAGCCGCGGGTCTTGGCGGTGACGGCCAAAGAGAAGCTCCCGCCGCCGTACTTCGTGGAGATCGGGCACGTGCTGCCCGCGGACCTGCCGAGCGCGGACGGGGAACGGATCGAGGCGCAGGTGCTCGCCGCGTTGCGGGCACTCGGCCTGACCCACGGGCTGTTCCACGTCGAGCTGTGGCTCACCGACCGCGGCGTCGTCCTCGGCGAGGTGCACGTCCGCGTCGGTGGCGGCTGGATCCACCGCATGCTCGAACACACCCTCCCCGGCATCGAGCTGTACGGCTTGGCGTACGACGACGCGCTCGGCGCAGGTACCGCGCCCGCGTCCTTCACCACGACCGGCGCGGCGGCGTCCCGGTACTTCGCGCCGCCTCCGGGCCGGATCACGACCATCGCCGGGTGGGAGGCCGTCCGCGCCCACCCCGCCGTCCTGTACGCCGAGCTCACCGTCGGGGAAGGCGACGTCGTGCGGCCGTTCCGCTCGGGTGAGGACCGGGTCGGCGCGGTCGTCGTCGGCGCCGAGTCGCCCGCCGCGGCCCGCAGGCTCGCAGACGAACTGGTGGAGTCCGTGAAGTTCGAGGTGGAATCGGCATGAGCGACGACGCCGGCCTGTCGATCGGCGTGACGGTAAATCCGTTGCCGCTGCGGCGGTCCTTCGAGATCTCGCACATGACGATCGAGTCCGTCGACATCGTGGGTCTCACGGTCTCCGGTGGCGGCGAGTCCGGGTACGGCGAGATCGCCGCCGATCTCGGCTACGGCCAGGACGCCCGGCTCATCGCGGAGGAGGCCGCCGCGCTCGCCGCAGCCGTCGGCGCGCGCGGCTTGAGGGGCACCGAGGAGCTGTGCGCGGCGTTGCCGGAGACCGGCGAGCAGGCCTCGGGGCCTGCCCGGATGCTCGTGGAGATGGCGTTCCTCGACCGTGCCGCGAAACGGGCGGGCGTACCGGTGTGGCGGCTGATCGGCCTGCCCGAACCCGGTGAGGTCCGGCTGCTGCACACCGTGCCGATCGGCGAGGAGATCCCGGCGGCCGTGCGGCCGGTGAAGATCAAGCTCGGTGGCCGTGACGACGACGAGGTGCTCGCCCGGCTGGTCGGGGTGCCGGGACCGGTGATCCTTGACGTCAACTGCGGCTGGGAGGCGGACGACTGGCGGCGGCTGCGCGGGCTCATCGCCGCCATCGCGCCCGCGGTGCTGGAGGACCCGGTGCGCGACCGGAGCCTGCTCGGCGAGATCCGCGCCGCGCTGCCGGACACCGCCGTGATCCTGGACGAGGGCGTCAACACCCCGGCCGACGTCGCGGCGGCGGTCGCGGTCTCCGACGGCGCCAACACCAAGCTCATGCGGCTCGGTGGACTGCTGCCCGGCCGTGAGGTGCTGACCGATCTCGCCGAGCGGGGCGCGACCCGGATGCTCGGCTGCTTCCTCGAACCGCCGCGGGCCATCGCCTACTCCGCCCAGATCGCGGGCCTGTGCGACTGGACCGACCTGGACGGGCACTTCTGGCTCGTGGACACCGAACCGGTGATGTCCTACCGCCTCGACAGTTCGGCGCCCGGTGTGCCGAGAATCGCCTCTTGATCTTGCCGTGAAAGGGAAACCACCGCCGATGAACGTGAGCACGACGCCTTACGGGGCATGGCTCTCGCCGGTCGACGCCGACTCGGTGGCGGTCGGCGAGGCCCTGATGGAATGGGTCGGTTTCGCCGGTCCGGAGGTCTGGTGGACCGAGGTCCGCCCGGAGGACGGCGGACGCAACGCGTTGATGCGGCACACCGCGAGCGGTCCGGTCGACGCGCTGCCCGGCTGGGACGTGCGCACCAGGGTGATCGAGTACGGCGGGCGGCCGTGGACCGCCCTGCCCGGGTCCACTGTGGACATCGTGTTCTCGTCGTATGCGGACGGGCGCGCGTACCGCTGGCGGGAAGGCGCGGAGCCCGTGCCGCTCAGTCCGGCGGGCGGCGACGTGTCGGTGCGCCACGCGGACTTCTCCGTGCGTGGCGACGAGGTGTTCTGCCTGCGGGAGACGGTGTTCGACGCCGCCGCGACCAAGGTGAGCCGGCATCTCGTCGCGCTGCCGCTCGACGGGAGCGCGGCCGACGACCCCGACCGGGTGCGCGTGCTCGCGGCGTCGCACGACTTCATGACCGGGCCCCGCGTCTCGCCGGCGGGCGACCGCGTGGCCTGGCTCGGCTGGAACCATCCCGCGATGCCGTGGGACGGCACCGAACTGCTGGTCGCCGAGGTCTCGGCGGACGGCGCCCTCGGCGCGCCCGCCGTGGTGCTCGGCGGACCGGCGGAGTCGGTGACCCAGGCCGACTGGGCGCATGACGGCCGGTCGCTGCTCGCCCTCACCGACCGCACCGGCTGGTGGAACCTTCACCGGGTCGACACCGCCGGGACCGTGACGGCGCTGTGCGAGCGCGAGGAGGAGTTCGGCGAGGCGTTGTGGCGGATCGGCCTGCGCTGGGCCCTGCCGCTCGCGGACTCCTCGACCGCGGTCTTCCACGGCACGAGCGGGCGCACGCTCGGTGTGCTCGGCGCCGACGGCGTGCTCCGCGATGTGGACAGCCCGTACACCGAATGGTTCTACCCGGCCACCGACGGCACGCGCGTCGCCGTCGTCGCGGCCGGGCCGCACCACCGGCGGGCGGTGCTGCTGATCGATCTCGCCACGGGCGCGCACGAGGTGCTGCGCCAAGTGGCGGGCACGCACGACGAGTACTTCTCGGTTCCGGTGCGCCGCACCGACACCGGGCCGGACGGCGCCGCGGTCCACTCGCACTTGTACCCGCCCGCGAATCCCGGTCACACGGGGCCGGACGGCGAACTGCCGCCGTATGTGGTGTTCGTCCACGGTGGACCGACGAGCCGCAGCCACTGCGTCCGCAACACCGAGATCACGTACTTCACCAGCCGCGGCATCGGCGTGGTGGACGTGCAGTACCGCGGTTCGACCGGCTTCGGCCGCGTGTACCGCGAAGGACTGCGTGAGAACTGGGGTCTGGTGGACGTCGCCGACTGCGCGACGGTCACCCGCGCGCTCGTCGCGGACGGCATCACGACGGCGGACCGGATCGCGATCCGAGGTGGGAGCGCGGGTGGCTGGACCGCCGCTGTCTCGTTGACCAGCGAACCCGCGCTCTACCGCGCCGCGGCGATCTACTACCCGGTGCTCGACCTTGAGGGCTGGCGCACCCGCGGCACCCACGACTTCGAGTCGCGCTACCTCGACGGCCTGGTCGGGCCGTGGCCGCAACGCCGCGCCGACTACCGCGACCGCTCGCCCGTGCACCACGTGGAACGGATGACGGCGGAACTCCTGCTGTTCCAAGGACTTGATGACACGGTGTGCCCGCCCGCGCAGGCGGAGGCGTTGCTCGCCGGCCTCGCGGACAGCGCGGTCCCCCACGAGTACCTGACTTTTCCCGGCGAAGGACACGGGTTCCGCCGGGCGGCCACGATCGCCGCATGCCTGCGGGCAGAACTGCGGCTCTACGGCCGCGCCCTGGGGTTCACACCCGCGGCAGGCACTGATGCCGGACCCGCGAGGAGCAGGTCCGGTTGTTCTGGAAAGGGAACGGAACAATGGCTTTAACGGAAACTGTTGCCGATCCGGACGACACGGCCAGCAGAAGGTTCGACGAGCTGACCTTCGACCGATTAACCCCGCAGGTCCGCCGCGGCCTCAAGGAGCTCTGCGTCACGGACAACTGGCACGGACTCCTCGCGGTGGCCTTCGAGTTCGCCCTCATCGCCTTCTCCGTCTTCCTGTGCGTCGGTGTCTCGTGGTGGTTCTTCCCGCTCTCGGCGTTGCTGATCGGGACCACCCACCGGTTCCTGGCCCACCTGCTGCACGAGTCGTCGCACAAGACCTTCGCCCGGAATCCCGTCGTCAACTTCCTCGGCGGCACCGTCCTAAGCGGATACCTGATATTCCAGTTGCAGGGGCCGTACCGCAACACCCACGTCGGCCTGCACCATCGCAGCCTGGGTGACCCCGACGTGGACCCGGACTACAAGTTCCACATCGAGTGCGGTCTGTACGACGCAGACCGGTCGAGCCGGGCGCTGGTGCTGCGCGAGGTCGTGTTCTCGATCATCGGTCTGCGGGTCTTCTCCTACCTCAAGTATCTGATCAGGGAACGGTTCCGGGTCGACCGGGACATCCTGCAGATGTCGGCGCCGGTGCCGATCGGGGTCGAGCGGCTGATCATGGGCGTCGAGTGGGCGCTCATCATCGGTGGCTGCGCGTACTTCGGCGTGCTCCCCGAACTGCTGCTGTTCTGGTTCGTGCCGATGTGCACGACCAGCGTGGCCATCGGCTGGATCTCGGAGTTGGCCGAGCACTACCCGATGCCCGAGGGGGAGACCAAGCGCGTCCTGCTCACCCGCAACCGGCACGGCAGGCTGTGGGAGCGGTTCCTCATCAGCAGGCACAACGACCGGTTCCACCTGGTACACCACCTGAACACCGGTGTGCCGTTCTGGAACCTCCGGCAGGCGCACGAGGTGCTGCTCAACGATCCCGGCTACGCGCTGTGGGACGGCCTGTGGGCAGGCGTGTTCACCCGGCCGCGGCATCGTAGCGGCAAGGAGACCGTGATCAGCTACGCGGTCAAGTACCGGCAGTGGCGGCAGAGCGGCGGCGATCCGGCAACAGGGCCGAGCTTCGCCACGTTGATGATGATCATGGCAGGCGCGCCTGCCGCCAAGACAGGGGAGAAGACGGGATGACGCAGTCCATCGCGGATTTCGAAGGGGCGGGCCGGAGCCTGCGCGCGTTCGCCGCGAGTCCCGCTCTGCGCACCGCGTTCGGGCCGCCCGACTCGTCGCTGCGCGCCCTGTTCGGGCCCGCGGCGCGGAGGTTCGTCGCAGCCGTGACCGAGGACGAGGTGGTCGACCGCGTCGCCACCCTGACCGGCAAGGGCTACCGGGTGTCCGTGGAGGCGGTGGGTGAGGAGATCACCGATCCCGCCGAGATCGAGGCCGTTGTGACCGGGTACGTCTCGTTGCTGCGCCGCGTGCCGGTCCCGGTGCAGCTCGGGTTCGACCTCTCGGCGGTCGGCCTGCTCCGGTCCGCCGGGCAGGCGCTGGACAACACCGCACGCATCCTGGAGGTCGCCGCGGAGCACGACTCGGCCGTGGTGATCAGCATGGAGCGCGCGGAGTTCGTCGACGACATCCTCGGCGTGTTCGGCAAGCTCGCCGGACACCACGACAACGTCGGCATCACCGTCCAAGCGCACCTGCACCGCACAGCCGACGACCTGCCCGCCATCGCCGCGACCGGTGCGAAAGTCCGGCTGGTCAAGGGGGTCTACGCCGAGCCCGCCGACGTCGCGCTGCCTCGTGGACCCGAGCTCGACGCGCGGTATCTCGACCTGGCCGCGCGCTTCGCCGACACGGGCACCCGGCTCGCGCTGGCGACGCACGACGCCGCGTTGCTCGACCGCGCGCGGGCAGGGGGACTGCTCGGCCGGGTGGACGAGATCGAGATGCTGCACGGGGTCGAGCCCGAACTGCTGCGGGCGCACCGGGAGGGCGGCACGGCCTGCCGGGTCTACCTGACCTACGGGGACAACTGGTGGTTGCACCTGCTGCACCGCATCGCCGAGCACCCGCCGACCATCATCACCGCGCTCGCCGACCTGGCCGACCCCGACCGGGTCGTCTTCGGCGCGCAGTACTGAAGGGCACGACATGATCCACTTGAACACCGCAGGCGCCGGGCTCATGCCCGACGTGGTGGCGAACGCGATGCTCGACTGCCTGCGCAGGGAGGTGGAGTACGGCGCGTACGAGACCGAGCTCCACTACGACAAGATCCTCCAGCACGAGGTCTACGAGCGGATCGCGACCCTGGTCGGCGCGCCGGCCGACGACGTCGCCTTCTTCGACAGCGCGACGCGCGCGTGGGTTCGAGTGGTGTCGAGGCTGGACCTCAAGCCGGGCGAGAAGGTCTGGGTGAGCCCGTACGAGTACGCGGGCAACCTGATCTCGCTGCTGGCGTTGCGCGAGCGGACCGGATGCGTGATCGAGACCATCCCCACCACCGCGACCGGCGACCTCGACCTGGAGTGGATGAGCGCGCACGTCGACGGTGACGTCGCGTTCGTCTCGATCACCCACATCCCGTCCGGCTGCGGCATCGTGAACCCGGTCGCCGAGATCGGCCGGATCCTCGCGGGGCACCGCGCGTTCTACGCGGTCGACGCCTGCCAGTCGGTGGGCCAGGTGCCGATCGACGTCGCCGCGTTCGGCTGCGCCCTGCTCACCGGCGCGGGCCGCAAGTTCCTGCGAGGGGCGCGCGGAACCGGATTCGCCTACGTGGCGCCGGAACTGCGCGCCGCGTTGCAGGTGGAGACGTACGACTTGCACGTCGCCCGCGCCGACTCGCCGACCTCGTACGTGGTGGAGGACGACGGCGCCCGGTCGCTCGAACTCGCCGAACGGACCACCGCCGCCGTGCTCGGCTTCAACGCGGCGCTCGACCATATGTCCACAGTGGATGCTTACGGGAACCGCGAGGTGTACCAGGCGTTGCGCGGCACGCTGGCCGAGCTGCCGGTGGAGATGATCGAGCCCGGCACCGTGCACTCGGGCATCGCGTCGTTCCGGCACGCGACCGTCTCCGCCGAGCGGATCCGCGACGGACTGGCCGAGCGCGGCATCAACGGCTGGAAGATCCGCGGTGACCACACCCCGATCTACATGGGCGAACGTGGCATCGACACGGCCGTCCGGCTGTCCGTGCACTACTACAACACCCTCGACGAGGTGGCCGCGGCAGGCCAGGCGCTCGCCGAAATCCTCGGCGCGTGAGCATGTCGGCGCGCGTTCTCACGCGGTCGTTCACCGAAGCCCTGGTCCCCCGGACCAGGACCGGACGGATGCTGACGTTCTGCGCCGGGATCGACTCGTTGACCATCGGCCTGTTCCTGGCCGTGCCGACGCTGTACTTCGTGCCCCAGCTGGGCATCTCGGCGGTCACCGTCGGGCTGGCGCTCTCGGTCGCGAACATCGTCGGGCTCGTCTCTCCACTGCCGTTCGGCAGCCTCGCGGACCGCTACGGCGCGAAACGCGTCTACGTCGGTCTGATGGCGGTGCGCGCGGCCGGGTTCGTCAGCTACGTCTTCGTCACCGAGGTGGCCGGCTACCTGGTGGTCACCACGGTGATCGCGGGGGCGACCCGAGCGTGCCTGCCGTTGCTGCAGGTGATGGTCGGGGAGGTGGTGGACGACGACGCCCGCACCCGGACGATGGCGTCTTTGCGCGCGTTCAACAACATCGGCCTCACCGGCGGGTTCCTGGTCACCGGGCTCGCCCAGCTCTCCGGCGTCCGCCTGGGGTTCCAGGTGGCGTTCGTCCTCGCGGCGATGGCCCTGCTCTCCGCGGCGTCGATGATGGTGCTGATCGGTCGAACGGCCGTCGCGCGGCCGAAGTCGGTGGCGGTGGACGAGTCCGCCGCCCGGACGCCGTTCCGCGACGTCAGGTTCCTCGTCCTCACCGCCGCGAACGCCGTGATGCTGTTGCACGACGCGGTCCTGTTCATCCTGGTGCCGCTGTGGCTCGTCCGTGAGGGGCTGCCAGGCGTGATCAGCCCGCTGCTGCTCGCGGTCAACACCGTGCTGACCGTGCTGTTGCAGATCATGCTGGCCCGCAACCTCAACGGCGTCGCGCAGGCCGCGCGGATGCTGCGCAGGGGCTGCGCCGTGCTACTGCTGGCGTGCGCGTTGTTCATGGTCGCCGAAAACCTCGGCGGAGCGCTCGCGCTGGTCGTCATCGCGACGGTCGCCATGACGGTGGGCGAGAACCTGCACGCGATCGCGGCCTGGGAGATGTCGTTCGCCATGGCGCCACCCGGTGCCCGTGGCCGGTATCTCTCACTGTTCGGCGCGGGAGCCGGGACCGAGCTGGTGTTCGGTCCGGTGCTCGTGACGGCGGTGATCCTGCCTGCCACGACCCTCGGCTGGATCCTGCTGGCGGTGTTGTTCACGGTCGCGACGACACTCATGGTCTTGGCGGTCCGGCCGCTGACGTTACGAGAGGAAGCAATCCATGTCTGAACACGTCCTGCTGTTCGGCAGCGGCCCCAAAATCGACTACGGCTCGTTGCTGCGCGCCCATCCAGGCGTGCGGACCAGCATGATTTGCCGCATCGAGTACCTGACGAAGGTCATGGCCCCGGAGGGGCACCAGCGCGTCCTGACCGTGCGCAAGGACGCGCCGATCAGCGAGGTCGTCGCACTGGCCCGCGCGATCCACACCGAGGATCCCATCACCCGCGTCGCCGCGTTCTGGGAGCTCGACCAGGACCGCGCCGCCGCGGTGGGTGAGGCACTCGGCCTGCCAACGCACAGTCCGGACACCGTGCGGGTGGTGAACGACAAGGACGCCATGCGCGAACGCCTGCAGACCTCCGGCGTCGACGAAACCGCCGCCGCCCTGGTGCGTTCCGCCGCCGACATCACCGCGTTCGGTGCTGCTCACGGCTATCCCGTCGTGGTCAAACCGGTCGCGGCGGCAGGCAGCTGTGGTGTCGGAGTGGTCCGTTCGGCCGAGGAGGCCGAAGCGGCCTATGCCGCCGCGACCGGCGACTTCCTGGGCGTCACCAGGGCAGAGGTGATGGTCGAGCAGTTCCACACCGGCCCGCAGTACAGCGTCGAGGCCTTCAGTGCCGACGGCAGGCACATCATCGTTGCCGTGACGAAGAAATACTCCGACCCGCACACGCTGGTCGAGCTGGGCCACGTCTGCCCGGCGGAGCTCGACCCGGCCGACCGGGCGGCGATCGATGGCTACATCGGCGACGTGCTGAAGGTCCTCGGTGTCGACTTCGGGGCGACCCACAACGAAATCGTGCTGACCGCCACGGGGCCGCGGCTCATCGAGACTCACCTGCGGATCGGCGGCGACTTCATCTTCGAGCTCGTCCGCGAGGCCACAGGGGTCGACTTCATCGACCTGCAGGTCCGGCAGACGCTGGGTGAACCCGTGCTGGAGGGGGTGCGCTCAACCCTGGACGCTCAGCGAGCTCCTCGTCATGAGGCGATCTGGTACGCGCCGCCCGCCACCGGCACTCTCCTGGGGATGACGGCACCTGAGTCGGTGACCATGCTGCACGAGCCTGGTACCGATCTGGCGGACTTGGCAGGCTCGTGGTCCCGGCTGGCGAAGGCCCGTGCGCATGGCGCTACCGCGGAGGAAGCCGTTACGGCGGCGCAGGACGCGATTCGTTCCGCCACGTTCGACATCCGCGTGACGCCGGGCGTGCCGCCGACGGTGTGACCACCGGGCCTGGTTCGGACCTCGGGAGGCTGCGTTGCCGGCGGCCTCCCGATAACGAGCAGGCTCCGCGGCTCACCCCGAGTCGCGAATGCCGCTGGGATCTCGGATGGCGAACTGCTGGGCGATGTGTGCCACGCGTGGATCGAACAGAATCGAACGATCGCGCGGAAGCCGGGGCTGCTGTTGGGGCTGGGGGGAGGACCTGCGCGCGGAGCCGGTGTCGCTGCGGGCGGCGTACGTGCGCGACCTGCTGAATGAGGAGGCCTCCACTCCGGCGCTGGACGAGGTGATGGCCAAGATCGCTGGTGTTTTACGGCTCGTCGAGGGTTCCACAGAGCCTCTGAGGAGGCGGTGATCCGTCTTGTCGCATAGTCCGTGATCGTTTGTATCCCGTATATGGCTTCCGGATGACCACAGGACATACGGGAGGCCTGGGGCTGCAGGCGAGCCAGACGGCACCGGGGGCTGACGTATGGCATTCCGTGTCGTCAAGAGGCGGACGGAATGCCGGGAATATGCCCGGCGGTGGTCTGACCGCCGCCCCTGAACCTGGACACGTACCTGGTTTGCCGACCTTGCCCGACGCGTATCGGTGTTCTGGACGTGCAGGTGACATGGGCAGGAGTGGTTCTCGGACGGCCCCGAATCCGGATTAGGCCGACGACAGAAGAACGGACGTTTGGGTTGATATCGCGATACCGCTTTCTGTCAGAATGACAAAAAGCTAGCCTGGGTGCATGACCGACGACCGATGGGTGCCTCCCATCGTCCTGCTCGCCGTTGACCTGGTGATCCTGACGTTGCGTGAATCGATCCTGCAGGTGCTGCTCGTCGAACGCGGCGTCGAACCGTACAAGGGCGCCCTTGCGCTACCCGGTGGGTTCCTGCGGCATCTTGAGGAAGACCTCACCGCCGCGGCTCACCGGGAGCTGTCGGAAGAGGCCGACCTGAACGTCGAGACCCTGCGCCTGGAACAGTTGGGCGTGTACGGCGAGCCCGGCCGTGACCCGCGCGGCCGAGTGGTGTCCGTCGCCTACCTGGCGATCGCGCCACGATTGCCGGAGCCGACAGCCGGGACGGACGCGGCCGACGCCCGATGGCAGCCGGTCGATCGTGTGCTTTCCGGAAACCTGGAACTGGCCTTCGACCACCGGCGAATCGTCGCCGACGGCGTCGAGCGCGCCCGCGTCAAGCTGGAGCACTCCGCGCTCGCGACGGCCTTCTGCGGGCTGACCTTCACGATCACCGATCTTCAGGAAGTGTACGAGGCGGTGTGGGGGATGCCGCTCGACCCCAGGAACTTCTATCGCAAGGTTCAGAAGACCGACGGTTTCATTGTCGCGGCCGGTTCGGCGCGCAAGGCCGCGACCGGGCGACCGGCCCAGCTGTTCAGGGCCGGACCGCGTGAGGTCCTGTACCCACCGATGGTCCGGCCTGCCGAACCGTCGATCGGAGAGGAGAAGTGAAGTGAGTCGTCCAATCGTGATCCTCACAGCACTGGATCTTGAATACCAGGCGATCCGCGAGAAACTGGTCGACCCACGGTTGCACCGGCACCGGCAGGGCACCCGCTTCGAGGTCGGCCAGCTTGCCACCGGCCGGTGCCAGGTCGCTCTTGTTCACGTCGGCAAGGGCAACCAGTCCGCGGCGGTGCTGGCCGAACGCGCCATCGCCGAGTTCGCCCCGGCCGCCCTGCTCTTCGTGGGGGTGGCGGGTGCCCTGCACTCCCACATCGCTCTGGGAGATGTGGTGGTGGCGACGCACGTCTACGCCTTCCACGGCGGAACGAGCGAGGACGACGGGTTCAAGAGCCGTCCCCGGAGCTGGGAGACCTCGCACAGCGCTGACCAGATCGCCCGGCATATCGTCCGCGACGGTTCCTGGCGGCAAGGTCTTTCTGTCGATGACCGGGCCCCCGAGGTGCACTTCGGGCCGATCGCCGCCGGTGAGGTGGTCCTGAACTCCAGGATCTCCGCCCATGCCCGCTGGATCCGAGAGCATTACAACGACGCGCAGGCGATCGAGATGGAAGGTGCGGGCGTGGCGCAGGCCGGGCAGCTGAACAAAGCCCTGCCGGTGGTCGTGGTGCGGGGCATCAGCGACCGGGCCGACGGCACCAAGGAGGCCACGGACCGCGAGCGGTGGCAACCGCGGGCGGTGGCCAACGCGGCGGCGTTCGCCGCCGTTCTGGCCGAAGAGCTGGCCGCAGAGGGAAGAGACGACCAGTCCTCGGCAACGGGCACCGGAAGGAGCACGGTAATGGAGGAGACGACCCGGAACGTCGCGAAGGGGAACGCGCGGGTGGGGGTGCAGGCCGGTACGGTGAACGGCGGCATCCGGATAAGCCTCGGATCGAACCCTCCGGCTGACCTGGGAGAGGCACTCGTCGGCTTCCGCGCCCGGCTTCAGCGGGCGCGGGCGGCCGGTCACCTGGACGAGGACACTTACGTGGCAGCGGAGGCGGAGCTCACCGCAGCCGACGAGGCGCTGGAGACGGACACCTTGCAGAGCAAGGGCAGACTGACGCTGGCGCTCAAGAAGCTGCGCGGGCTCATCGGTGACGTAGCCGATCTGGCCGCGGAACTGGCGGTCATCATCGCCTTGGCGCAAGGCTTGTCATGATGCCACCGGATGCCACCACGACGAATGTCGCCGGGGATTCCGCGCACATCGGTGTGCAAGCGGGAACCGTGCATGGCGACGTCTCCGTCTACACGACATTCGCCGACGACCCGCCTGAGAGGAAGTTCGAGACGGGGGTTCGCTTCCTCGACGGCGGCATACCTGGACGGGCGTGGCAGCTTATCAATGAAGCCGTCATGACTGGATATCGCACTGACGAAGCCTGTTTCCATTGGCTGCTCGCCCTGGTGAGCGGCAGAACGCGCCGGGAGCTCTCCGAAGAGGAGGCCGGCCTGCTGCGCGCCGCGCCGGGCAGATTTCAGCTCGCCGACGACAACGCATGGGCGGATGGCGTGCAGGCCGTCTACCGTCTGTTGGACTCTGCGGAGAAGCCCGAGGCGGACGTCCGCGTCATGTTGAAGGAGTTCGACGGGCTCGGCCACGTGCAGCGCGCCATGATCCTGCGACATCTGGAACTGTTCCTGGACGGGCCGCTCAAGGACCAGATGTGGTACCGAGCCTTTACCCGGGCCGAGCAGGATCAGATGGCCGGTGACCGGACGGAGCGGGTCTGGAAGTTCTTCGAACCCGTCCCGGCCGGGCCGAGGGAGCGGAAGACGCACCCACCCGTGATTCCCGCCTCCATCTGGATCCAGGCCGTGACGGCGACCGCCGTCCTCACCATGGCGGCGGCCTACATCGGCCACCTACTGGCGAGGGAAGGCCGATTCTCGGCGCTTGCCGCCTGCGTGCTGAGCGTCACCGGCGCCTACCTCGGCGCGCGCGACGGTGTGGAATGGTGCTTTCGCACTGTGCGCCGCCGTGCGAAGGACAGGGAGTACGGGGTGCCCCGGCAGCACGGGACCGGCACGCCGCCCGGCGGGTTCGCCAGAGGAGTGGACCAACGGTTCGATCACTACTTCGCCGTGTACGTTCCGTCCGGCGTGGACCGTGCCACCTGGTTAGCGGCGACCGCAGGGATTCGCAAGAGCATGTGCGATGAGGTAGTCGAGACCTACCGGGAGGCGAGGATCGGTGTCGAGAAGATCTCCTGGCTGATCCGGCATCGGGTCGGCGACGTCAGAAAGCGCTGGGAGAAGGGCACGCTGTGGAAGTATCGCGAAGAACTCGCGACACCTCCGTCCGTGAAGATGGTGACGATTCTCGGGCTGGCCGCCCTCGCTGGCGGAGGGATCTGGGCGGTGGGCGACGCGCTGCTGATTAGCCCGCTGGACGTGAGCTGCTCGGTGGTTCTTGTGCTGATGGGCGGGTGGGGCGCCGCCCGCGCCTGGTTGAGTATCGTCCTGGAACGCCGGCGGTCCGCCGCCGACGTGGCCGAGAGCGGGCGGACGCTGGAGGAGGATAGGGCGGCCTTCGTCCGGTGGAAGGTGAAGCTGGCTGACAAACCCGAGGATCGGGAAATGGCCGCGTGGCTGGATTACGATCGGAAGGTGTTGCTGAACGAGGCGCTGCGGCACTACAAACTCTCCATGAGCGATGTCATCGCCCATGCCTTCATCGAGACCCGCGCCGGCTCGGCCAAGCGCGCGCGGGTACGGGGCGGCCCCTGGCGCCACCTGAGATACCGGATCATGGTCTTCCTCCTCACCACCGACGGGGTGCGCCAGCTCACCGTTGAGCTCGATTTCAAGCAGGGCACGTTTCACGACCGGCAGCGGGACAACTACCGCTTCGAGGTGATCGCAGCCGTACGGGTGAGCCAGTCGGACGACGACGAGCGGACCTTTGAACTCGCGCTCGTCAACGGGCAGGACATCAAGGTCCAGGTGACAGGCCCAGGGATGGAGGAGCTCCAGCAGGGCGAAGCCCCTGGAACGGTGTCCGAGGTGACGCTGGACGCCGCGGGCCTTCACCACACCCTGCACGTCCTGGAGGGCATCGCCGCTGAGGGGAAGGGGTGGATCGCGCAGTACCGACATGGAGAGCCGCCGGGCAGCGTCACAGCCGTCATAGGAGGCCCTGCGAACTGACTGCGGACGACGGTACGGTCTGTGAGGTCCGTTTCCACATGATGGGTTGAGGCAGTGTCAGCGGAGGACGTATCCAGATCTGCAGAAGACCTGGTGTAAGTCAGCACGAACCCCAACAGATCCCCAGCCGATGGAGACGACATACCACGGTCTCCGTGAATCCCAGGGCGATTCAGCCGCAGTGCCTCGATTCGCCAGTCGTAAACCATGATCCGGAAAACTCATGAATGGTGCAAAATTAGCCGCATGAGACGCCCCCCCGCCGCCTTCCTGGGTACCGCCGGGCATCGGCGTACGGGTGGCGGGGCTCGTCGTCCACGGAGGGCTGCTCTACGTGGGCACAGGGCCAGCGCGTCCAGCACGTCGTCCAGCGCACGCGTGAACGCGGGGGACGTCTCATACAGTTCACGTCCCATGCCGGGCCGCTGGCCGCCCTGCCCGGCGAACTGCACCGCCAGCCCCACAGTTGCCGTCGGCGTCGGCGCTGAAGGGTTTGCGCCGGCCTCGGGGGCGAGACCGCGCTGCCTACTGAACTCGATGTACGTGCGCGGAGTGGACATCACGGTCGCCTCGCCGACCACGGCGAGATCGCAGTCGCCCGCGCGCAGGCCCGGACCGCGAGGTGCAGCGCGACCAGTGACGAGGAGCAGGTGGTATTGACGGTGAGGGGCGGGCCCTCGACGCCTTCGGCCTGGTAGCGGCGGTACCAGATGTAGTACGCCTGCCGGCTGATCCCGTAGTAGCGGCACGTCAGCGCGACGTTGCCCGAGACCTCTTCGACGTGACGGATGACGGCCAGGCGCCGCTTGGCCTCACGATCCAGTGGGGGGTTCGGGGTGGACATATTGGTCTCCGTAGTGGCCGGAGACCCGGGTGTCAACGATGTCTGTCAGTTTTAGAACGCCTACCACGCGTGGATCGAGGGAAACCGGATCATCGCCCGGAAGCTGGGCCTGCTGCTGGCACCGGAGGAGGACCTGTGCTCGGAGCCGGTTCTGCTGCGCGCCGCTTACGGGCCGGGCTGGTATCGGCTGGATGCCGACGGCGGAGCGGTATGGGTAGGGGCGATGCTGTGGTTGTGACCCACGCCGGAAATACGTGACGCTCGGGACTCGAATTCGTGAGTCCCGAGCGTCGACGTTTTCAGCCGCTATTACCGGCCGTTCGGGTAGCCGAGCTTCCTCAGGCCGGGCTGCCGCCGGCAGGTCCGCGGGGTGTCAGCCCATGTGCGGGTAGCGGTGGTCGGTCGGGGGGACGAAGGTCTCCTTGATCGTGCGGGCGTTGACCCAGCGGATCAGGTTGAAGATCGAACCGGCCTTGTCGTTGGTGCCGGAGGCGCGGGCGCCGCCGAAGGGCTGCTGGCCGACCACGGCACCGGTGGGCTTGTCGTTGACGTAGAAGTTGCCCGCCGCGAAGCGGAGCCGCTCCGACGCCGAGGCGATCGCGTAGCGGTCCTGGGCGATGACCGCCCCGGTCAGCGCGTAGGGCGAGATGCCCTCCATCTGGTCGAGCACCGCGTCGAAGTCCGCGTCGTCGTAGACGTGCACGCCGAGGATCGGCCCGAAGTACTCCTTGACGAAGATCTCGTCGGTCGGGTCGGCCGACTCCAGAATGGTCGGCTTCACGAAGTAGCCGGTGGAGTCGTCGTAGGAGCCGGTCAGCACGTTGATCGAGTCGAGTCCGCGGGCCCGGTCGATCGCCGCCTTGTGCTTGGCGAAGGCCCGCTCGTCGATGACCGCGCCCATGAAGGTGGACAGGTCGGCGGCCACGTCGCCGATGGTCAGCGACTCGGCGGTGCCGACGAGGTCGTCGCGGATTCGCGACCAGACCGAGCGCGGCACGTAGGCGCGGGAGGCCGCCGAGCACTTCTGGCCCTGGTACTCGAACGCGCCCCGGATCAGCGCGGTGGTCAGTACCGCGGGGTCGGCCGAGGGGTGGGCCAGCACGAAGTCCTTGCCGCCGGTCTCCCCGACCAGGCGGGGGTAGGACCGGTAGGAGGCGATGTTCGCGCCGACCGTGGACCACAGGTGCTGGAAGGTCGCGGTGGAGCCGGTGAAATGGATGCCGGCCAGTTCCGGATGGGTCATCGCGACCTCGGAGACGGCGGCGCCGTTGCCGGTCACCATGTTGACGACACCTGGCGGGAGCCCGGCCTCCTCCAGCAGGCGCATGGTGAAGTGCGCGGCGAACTGCTGGGTGGGCGAGGGCTTCCAGACGACGACGTTGCCCATCAGCGCCGCCGACGCCGGCAGGTTCCCGGCGATGGCGGTGAAGTTGAACGGCGTGATCGCCAGGACGAAGCCCTCCAGCGGGCGGTACTCCATCCGGTTCCACACACCCGGCGACGACACCGGCTGGTCGCTGTAGAGCTGGCGCGCGTAGGCGACGTTGAAGCGCAGGAAGTCGATCAGCTCGCACGCCGCGTCGATCTCGGCCTGCTGGGCCGACTTCGACTGGCCCAGGATGGTGGCGCCGTTCAGCGTCTGCCGGTACGGCCCGGCCAGCAGGTCGGCGGCCTTGATGAAGATCGCGGCCCGCTCGTCGAACGACAGGGCGCGCCAGGCGGGCGCGGCCTTCAGCGCCGCGTCGATCGCGGCCCGCACGTCGTCGGCGGTGGCGTCAGCCGTGCGGCCGAGCACGGAGGCGTGGTTGTGCGGCTGGACCACGTCGATGGAGGCGCCGCCGCCCATCCGTTGTTCGCCGCCGATCGTCATGGTCAGGTCGAGTTGCGCTCCGGCCAGTTCCTTGACGCGGTTTTCGAGCGCGCCGCGTTCGGCGCTGCCCGGCGCGTAGCCGAGAACGGGCTCGTTGGCCGGGGCCGGGACGTTGGAGATGGCATCCATCACTTGCCTCCAAGGGCGCGAAGAAAGAAGGCGATGTTGGCCGGGCGTTCGGCGAGACGACGCATGAAGTAGCCGTACCAGTCGTCACCGTACGGGATGTAGACGCGCATCGTGTGGCCGGCACCGGCCAGGGACTGCTGTTTGTCGGTGCGGATCCCGTAGAGCATCTGATACTCGTAGTCGCCACGGGAGCGGCCGAACCGGTCGGCGAGGGTCTCGGTGATCGAGATCAGCCGGTCGTCGTGCGTCGCCACCATGGGGTAACCCCGCCCCGCCATGAGAATCCGCAGGCAGCGGACGTAGGCCTTGTCGACCTCGCCCTTGCTCTGGTGGGCCACCGAGGCGGGCTCGGCGTAGGCGCCCTTGACCAGGCGGATCCGCGACCCCTCGTGGGACAGGTCGCGGCAGTCGTTCTCGGTGCGGAACAGGTACGCCTGCAGGGCGACGCCGGCGGACGGGAAGTCCCCGCGTATCGAGCGCAGGATGCCGAGCGTGGAGTCGACCGTGGTGTGGTCCTCCATGTCGAAGGTCACGCTCGCCCCGGCGGCGTGGGCGGCCTCGCAGATGCCCCGGGCGTTCTCCAGGGCGATCTTGTCGCCGTCGGCGCCGAGCGCCTGGCCGACCGCGGAGAGCTTCACCGACACCTCGGCGCGGGTGCTGAGACTCAGCTCACGCAGCGCGTCGAGCAGCACGATGTAGGCGTCGGCGGTCTGGGCCGCGGCCTTGGCGTCCCGGGTCTCCTCACCCAGATGGTCGATGGTGACGGCGAGACCGGCGTCGGTCAGCCGGTGGACGGCGCTGACCGCGTCCTGGACGGTCTCGCCCGCGACGAAGCGGTCGACGACCTTGCGCGTCAGGGGGACACCGGAGACCGTGCGCCGGACCACCGGCACCCGGGATCCGGCGAGAAGAAGGGAACCGAGCATGCTCCTAGACTAAAACCTCAAAACAGTCAACCCCATATGCATCTGCCACGACCCCCGGGAGCCGCGTTCATACAGATGCACAACAATGGAGGAGTGCTACAGGAGACAGTAGATGAGATCGCCACCCGGCTCGGGGCCTCCGCGACCCTGGAGGACCGCTCGTTCCAGCTCCTGGCCTACGCCGCGCAGAGCGGCGACATCGATCTGATCCGCCAGGAGTCCATCCTCCGCCGCCGCGCGACCAAGGAGGTGCGGGCCTACTTCGAGGGGTACGGCATCGCCACCGCCAAGGGGCCGGTCCGTATCCCCGCCGACGCCGAACTGGGGGTGCTGGCCCGGGTCTGCGTGCCGTTGCGGCACCACGACGTGACCTACGGCTATCTGTGGCTGCTGGACGACGGCACCCTTGGCGACGCCGCGCTCACCTCGGTGTCCGCCCTGGTGGCCCGCGCGGCGGCCACACTCGCCCAGGACATCCGCCGCCGACAGGACCTGGGCAGGAACCTGAGGGAGCTGTTCTCCTCCGACGCCGAGGAGCGCTCCTGGGCGCTGTCGCACCTCGATGTGGCCGGCCCGGTGGCGGCGATCGCGGTGCGGAGCTCACTGGAACGGGTCGGCGCGCTCTGGACGCTCCCGCGTGGCGTGCTCGCCGACCCCGGCCTGCTCGCCCAGGGGGAGCCGCTGATCGCGCTGCTCGCCCCGGCCGGGCAGGCTCTGGAGGTGGCCGGCCGGATCCAGGCCATGTACGGCACGGCCGCCGGGGTGGGCGACGTCCGTGCCGAGCCCGCGCAGTCGTGGCGGAGCTGGCGGGAGGCCGTACAGGCGCTCAGGGTCGCCGACAGGGTGCCCGGATTCGCCCCCGTCGCGGTCTGGTCCGGTCTCGGCGTCTACCGGACGCTCACCCGGCTCTCCCCGCCCGACCTGCGCGAT
This sequence comes from Streptosporangium sp. NPDC004631, assembly GCF_053601935.1. NCBI lineage: Bacteria > Bacillati > Actinomycetota > Actinomycetes > Streptosporangiales > Streptosporangiaceae > Streptosporangium > Streptosporangium sp. NPDC004631. Next base: position 263,277 of record NZ_JBSGCR010000007.1, read on the forward strand.
CTGGCGGGGGAGGTCGCCGGGCTCGCCGGGGATCCGGAGCTGGCGAGGACGGTGGAGGGCTATCTCGACCGGGCCGGTCACGTTCAGGAGACCGCGGCGGTGCTCGGTGTGCACCGCCAGACGCTCTACTACCGCCTGGGCAAGGCCGAGCGCCTCACCGGCCGTGACCTGGCCGACGGCGAGGACCGGCTGCTGATCCACCTCGGCCTCAAAGCCGCCCGCCTGCTCTGACCGCCCCCGCCGGTCTGCCTCCGGGAGCCGGGGGAGTCTGTGGAAGCCGGGGAAACGGTCAGAGCCGGGCGCGGTAGATCTTCACCCAGTCGACGTACATGCTGACCGTCTCCGGGGTGGAGGCGCCGCGGCACGGTGACCAGCGGTTACACGTCACGTCGTTCTGGAGTGCCAGGTGCATGGAGTGCCCCCTGGGCACGTTGGCCCCGGTGTAGTCCCACACCTTCCGGCCGTCCAGCCAGAAGGTCAGCCGGCCGGGCAGCCAGTCGACCGCGACCGTGTGCCAGCGGGTGAAGTCGGCACGGACCTGCCGCTGGGCCTGGCGCCGATCGCCCCGGTGTACGAAGATCCCACTCGACCGGCGGCCCGGGTCGATGATCTCGGTGAAGTCGACCTCGGCGTAGTCCGGCCTGCCCTGGCTGTCCGGCCAGAGCAGTGCCAGCGGGGTGTATCCGGCTCCGCGCTCGGCACGCAACCGGACCTCCCACCGGCCGTACCGCTGTGACAGGTGGCTCGCGATGCCGCCGGAGAGATCTCTGCCTCCCGTGACACCGCCCTTGAGCCGGAGCATGCCGCCGCCCACGCTGACGGCGCGACGGGTCCGGGGGTTGGTCTCCGCGCCGGGGGAGTGGTAGACGGCCCAGCTGCGGCCGTCGATCCGGGTGCCGTCGAAGTCGTCCGTCAGAACGGGGACCCCCCACTCGCCGGCGCCCTGTGCGGAGGTGGGGGCGGCGGAGGCCGCCGACGGGGTGGTGAGGAGCGGGAACGCCAGGGCCGCCGTGATGACGCCCAGAAACGTGCGGCGAATCGACATGCGCCTTATCAAAGCAGCGATTTCACAGCAATAACAGAGGTATTCCGTTTTCGCCTCGATACCGGACATCCTCCGCTACTGCCTGGTATCCGACTGTGCGACCATTCCCGCATGAACCACACAGACCCGGTACGGCAGGCACTCACTCGGCTGGTGGAGTCCGGCACGCTCCGCGCCGAGCAGCTGGAACCGGTCCTGACGGCCGTGAACGACGCCCTGCGAGTCCGCGGGGCCGCGGGCCGGGTGCGATGGAGTGAGATCGTCGCCTACGTCGGCGGCGGGCTCGTCCTCGCCGGTGCGGCGACCTTCGTCGGCCTGGGCTGGGACCGGATGACCGTCCCGGCCAGGGTGGTGGTGCTGACGGTGGTCACGGCGCTGCTGCTCGGGGTGGCCGCCGGGCTCGGCTGGTCGGCGCGGTCGGCGACCGGCAGGGCGGGCGCCGTACAGCACCGGGTCGCCGCCACGCTGGCGGCGCTGGGCTCGGGTACGGCCGCCCTCTGCGCGGGGGTCGTCGCCGACCGCTACGAGACGCTGCTCGCCGGAGTGGTGGGCCTGTCCGTGGCCGCGGCGGGGTACGCGCTGCTGCCCGCCGCGATCGGCCTGCTGGCCGCCGGCATGCTGGCCCTGGTCGCCGTCACCGGGCTGCTGGAGGTCCTCGCCCCGCAGGGCGGCGCCGCCCTGGGGGTCGGTTACATCGTGCTGGGCACGCTCATCCTGGCGCTCGCCCTCGGCGGGCGGCTCGTCCCCCGCGGGCTCGCCCTGGGGATGGGCGCGGCCATCGCGCTGTTCGGCGGACAGTGGCCCCTGCTGTGGGAGGAGAAGGTCTGGGGTTACTCGGTGACCGCGGTGATCGCGCTGATCTGCCTGGCGCTGTACACCTGGGAACGCACCTGGGTGCTGATCGTCGCGGGTGTGGCCGGGCTGACGCTGGCGATTCCCGAGGCGGTCTGGCACTGGACCGACGGGGCCGTCGGCGGCGCGGTGATCCTGGTCCTGGCGGGGGTCGTGCTGCTGGCCGCGAGCGGCCTCGGCGTCCTCCTGCACCGCCGTACGGCGCAGGCGCGCCCCGTCTCCTGACGCCGGCCGTTCCCACCGCCGTACGAAAAGCCGGGGTCCCCGAATCGGAACCCCGGCCGGTGCTCCGGGCGGCGTCACCCCGCGCCCGACGGCGCTCGACGGCGCTCGGTGCGCTCGGTCAGTGCTGGGTGGCCATCGCGCTCTCGTAGACGTGGAGCAGTTCCTGGCTGATCCGCTCCCAGGAGTAGCGGGACCGGGCCCGGTCGGCGCCCGCGAAGCCGAACGCGGTGCGCCTGGTGGGGTCGGCGAGCAGCTCACGGGTGAGCCGGGAGGTCTGCGCGGGACGGTCCGCCGGCACGAGGAGGCCGGTCACCCCGTCCACCACGGAGTCGAGGTGGGCGCCCACGGCCGAGGCGACGACGGGCACGCCGCACGCCATCGCCTCCAGGGCCACGACACCGGCGGGGGCCTCGCGCGGCAGCGAGACGACCACGTCGGCGCTGCGCATCAGCTTGGCCACCGAGGTGTGCGGCACCCGGCCGAGCAGGGTGATCCGGTCCTTCACCCCGACCTCCTCGGCCAGCAGCATGACGCGGTGCGCCTCGGCGTCGTGCTTCAGCTCTCCGGCGGCGGGCCCGCCCGCGATGATCAGCTCGGCGTCGGGGATGCCCTCCAGCGCACGGATCGCGGTGTCCACGCCCTTGTCCTGGGTCAGCGGACCCACGTGCAGCAGCCGGGGCCGGGTCCCCCTGGCGGCGGACGGCCCCTGACGCCGGAAGCGCTCGACGTCGACACCGCACGGAACCACCGAGATGCTGTGGCGCGGCACGCCCATCCGGATCAGCGAGGACTCCTCGTCGCCGCATCCGGCGATCACCGCGCCGGCCCGGCGGCCGATCGCCCGCTGAAGCCGGGCCTTCCTGGCGTCGTTGGTGTTCTCGACGCTGAGGGTCTGGGTGAACGGCACGTTGAGACCGTTCGCGCCGGCGATGGCGGCCAGGCCTCCGGTCCAGGAGTACGCGTGGATGACGTCCGGGCGGTTCTGACCCCAGCGGCGCATGAGCTGGTCGCCGAGATCGGACAGGTAGGGCAGCACGCCGTCCTCGGGAAGGTCTGTGGCCGGACCGGCGGGAAGGTGCTCCAGTGTGACACCGGGAAAGACGCGGACCCGGGGCCTGTCGGTGTCGGAGTTTCTCCGGGTGTAGATGGTGACCCTGTGCTCACGGCCCAGTTCGCGGGCGACGGCCATGAGGTGGGCCCGCTGTGCGGCGATGTCGGCCTGGCTCTGCGAGGCGGAGGGAGCATCGGAGGAGACGAATGCAATGTTCACGGCACACCTCTGTGAGGAGATTAGGCATGAAACGCCTGTGATTCCTTCAGGGATGCCTGCTTCTTAGGCACTCATCGGTAATGCCCATCACCATACCCAACTCCCGCCCGCGGGCAAACCTTGGTTTTGTCCGACTTGCCGGAAATGTTGCTGACGGATGCCCGGGGCGCAAGGCCGTCCGGGCGCCCGGCCACCCCGGAGTCCGGCCGCCAGGTCACGGAACGTGAGCGACCGGCCGCCAGGTCACGGGGCGCGGTCGCGGGACCGTCACGTCGTGGGGCACGACCGTCGAAGCGTCCTGTCAGACCACGCGCAGCGCGAGTATCACGACCTCGTCCCAGACGCGTCCGCCGGAGAAGGCGTGCCGATCCTCCTCCACCGTCTTGACCACCTCGGCCGGAGACCGTCCCACGCACCGCGCCAGCACGTCGGCCAGGCGGCTCTCGCCGTACGCCTCGCCCTGGTCGTTCCGCGACGTCACCAGCCCGTCGGAGTAGAAGACCAGGGTCTGGCCCGAGGTCAGCCTGAGCTCCTCGGTGAACATCTCCGCCTCGGGGGCGATGCCGAGCGGCACGCCGCCGCCGGCGGTGAACCTGACCGCGCCGTCGGGCTGCAGGATCGCCGCCGGATGGTGCCCCGCGCTGGCCAGCCTGATCCTCCGCGCCCGGACGAACCCCGCCACCGCCATCACGAACATTCCGTTGTTCTGCGCGACCAGCGCGTGGTTCAGCTTGCGCAGCGCCTCACCCGGGTCGGACTCCCAGACGCTCACCACCCGCAGCCCGTTGCGCACCATGGCGCTGACCGACGCCGCATCCTCGCCCTTGCCCGCGGCCCCGCCGAGGGCGAAACCCCACCCGTTCTCCACCGGGAAGACGTCGTAGAACTCGGCGCCGACCGGGCTGGAGCCCGCGTGGTAGATCGCCGCCGCCTCGAACCCCGGGATGTCCGGCAGGCTCCGGGGCACCACGCTGGTCCGCAGCGCGTCGGCGGCCTGGGACCGCGTCTGGAAGCTGCGCCGCGCGCGCAGGGCCAGTCCGAGATGGACGCCGATCTCCTCCATCAGTCCCAGATCGGCCAGGGAGAACGGCTCGCGGTCGCGCAGCCGCAGGAGGGTGAGGGCGCCCAGCGCGCCGGCCTCGCCCTGGATCGGCACCACGAGCAGCGACGCCCCGCCCATCACCCGCAGCAGCGGCGGCCCCCCCGGGACCTCGCCGAGCAGCGTCTCCTCCTCCAGCATCTCGTGGACCACACCCGAGCCACCGGTCAGCACATGGGCCACGGCCGGTGCCGCCAGCGGGCTCAGCCCCTCGATGAGGCGGACCAGTTCGGTCACCGGCTTGTCACTCGGCCCCAGTACGACGGCGCGCCGGGGCATGCCGTCGCGCACCACGTCGGCGATCACCCAGTCGGCGCTCTCGGCGGCCAGCAGCCGCGCGGCCCGGGTGACGGTCACCGGCTGCCGCAGGCTCTCCTCGTCGAGCAACAGCCTCGTCATCCTGGACAGCAGCTCCTGACGGCGCGCGGCGGCCAGGACCAGCGAGGCGTCCGACCGGTCGGCCGGTCCGGGGTGAGCCCCCGCCACCTGGGCCTCCAGCGGGAGGATCACGACCGCGGTCATCTCCTGCGGCTCGCCGGGCATCGTCAGCCGGGTGACGGCGAGTTGCACCGTGTGCGCGCGCCCCTGGTGGGCCAGCCGGGTCTGGAACGTCGCCGTCTGGCCGCCCTGCCGCACCGCGGTCAGGTGCGAACGGAACGCCGCCCGCCGGGAGACGTCGACGAGCAGCGGGAACGAGCGGCCGATCAGGTAACCGGCCGGGCTGCCCAGCATGTGGGAGGTCTCGGCGCTGATCCGCCGGACCACCCCCGAGGCGTCCAGCACCACCACCGGGACGGGGAAGGTGCGAAACACCTGCCGGAGCAGCTTCAGCTCCCGCTGGGAGCCGCTCTCCCGCTCGCCGGACCGCCTGGGCGTCTTGCGCAGCTCCCGCAGGGACGCCTCCAGCAGCTCCCCGGCGGTGTCCAGCTCCGCGAGGGCCGCGTCAAGTGTGGACCTGGGGTCGGCGGGGTAGGCGGACCTCGCCTCGCGCAGAGAGGAGACCCTGGTCGTGAGCGCGTTGAGCGCCTGCTCCAGGGCCTGAAGGCCAATGGCGTCGGTCAATGCTCATCCTCATCAGCGGGCCGGGATGGGGCCGGCCCCATCCCGTAGACGGTACGCCACCCGGTGGATCGGATCGATGCGCGGTCAGATAGTGATTAAGTTAGCGAAATCGGGAAGGGGTTTCGTGACATGGACATGGTCACTCCCGTTCTCGCCCGAGATCTCGCCACTCTGGGCAGAGTCAGCGAGGAAACCTCAAGCGAGAGCGTGCTACGGGGCCTCACCGCCACACTCGCGAGCGGGGTGCCCGGTTGCGCGGGCGGCTCCGCCGAGCTGTGGCGGGAGGAACGCGTGGTCGTCTCAGCCTCGCACAGCGAGCTCATCGTGCTCGTCGAGAGCGAGGGCGACCTGGGAGACGGGCCGTCGGCCGAGGCCCGTTCCACCGGCCGGCCCGTGATCGTCCAGGACGTGCTGCGCGACGACCGCCGGCCCGCCTACGCCGCCATGGCGGTCCGCTGCGGGGTCCGTTCGGTCCTCGCCATGCCGATCACCGTCGAACGCGCCGTCCTGGTCCTCGGTCTCTACGGCGTGCGCCCCGGCGCCTTCGTGAACCGGAGCGTCGCCCCACTGGCCGACATGCTGGCCGAGCAGGTCACCGTGGCGCTGGCCAACATGTGGGACTACGACGAGGTCCGCACCGACGCGGCCCAGATGCAGGAGGCGCTGGCCGGCCGGGCGATCATCGACCAGGCCAAGGGCATCATCATGAAGTCCAGCGGATGCTCGGCCGAGGCGGCCTTCGACGAGTTGCGCCGGATCTCCCAGCACCACCAGGTGAAGGTGTCCGACCTGGCCAAACTGCTGGTCGACGAGCACCGCCGCAACCAGGGCGGCCAGGCGAACTGAGCGGCCGTTCCACGGGGAGCCGGTGGGGGAGGCGGGAGGTCGTCCGCCGGGAATCCGCCGGGGAACGCGCTAGCCGAACGCGGCCAGCGCGTCGTCGATCGTGTCGTAGAGCGGCAGCCGCTGGGCCAGGCCGGTGATCCACATCACCCTGGTCTTGGCGTACTCGACCCCGATGAGGGCGAACCTGCCGCCCCCGTTGGTGCTGAGCTGCCAGTGGTGCACGATCAGGCCGAGCGCGCGGGAGTCCATGAAGGTCACCCCGCCCAGGTCCAGCGCCATGTCGAGGCCGTGCTCGTCCACTTCGGCCGCGAGATGGTCGGCGAACTGGTCCCTGGTCGTCGCATCCAGCACGCCGGTCACCCGGATCACGTTGATCCCACCGACCAGCGCCGACGTGAGAGTCAGGGCCGCCGCTCTCTCGCCGTTCTCCGACACCGTCACTCAGGTCCTCCTAGAGGTTCGATTAGCAACCCTACTGTTACCTGCAGGCGAGCAGTACTCCCGGAATTGGGGTAATACTAGAGACGAGGTCCAGCAGAGGGCCTCGCCTCGAAAAGTGGTCGAGGCGATGCCGTCTGCCCGGATGTCGCTCCGTGGCGTCGGTGTCGTCCGACAGTCATATCAGGGAGCAGCGATGTCTGTTCAGGCCCTCGAAATCATCGACATGACCGCCGAGGACCTCCTCGCCGAGATGGTTCTGCCCGAGATCTCCGAGTACCGTGCCGAACGCCTGCGTGAGCGTCTGGTCGAGATGCATCGGCCGCTCGCCATGGAGATCGCCCGCCGCTACCGCTACCGGGGCGAACCGCTGGAGGACCTCCTCCAGGCCGCCTACGTCGGGCTGATGAAGGCCATCAACGGATTCGACCCCACCCTCGGTCACGCCTTCCGCGGCTACGCGGTGGTCACCATGACCGGCGAGGTCAAGCGCCACTTCCGCGACCGCACCTGGGCCATCCGGGTGCCCCGCGTCTATCAGGAGCGCAGGGCCGAGCTGAACCGGCTTGTCGCCGACCTCAGCCAGGACCTCGGCCGCTCCCCGACGGTGGCCGAGCTCGCCGTCAAGATGAAGATCTCCGAAGAGGACGTCCTGCTCACCCTGGACGCCTCGGCCGCCTACAGCGCGCTCTCGCTCGACGCGCCGCTCGGCGGTGACGACGACGCGGCCGCGCTGGGTGACGTGATCCCCGACGAGGACGACGCGCTGGATGTGCTCGTGGACCGTGAGGCGATCAAGCCGCTGATCGACAAGCTGCCGCAGCGTGAGAAGAACATCCTGCTCCTGCGTTTCTTCGGCAACCTCACCCAGGCCGAGATCGCGGCGGAGTTCGGAATCTCCCAGATGCACGTCTCCCGTATCCTGCGGAAGGTGCTGGACCAGCTCCGAGCGGAACTGGTCGCCGAATGCTGAATACACCGCCCCTTACCGGGCACCCCAGTCGGCGACCGCACGACGTGGCGTAGGGTGCGTTTGAATGATCCCCAGGTGCTGACGACGAAGGCGCCGTGGGACAGGGGAGGCGGATCTCGCGTGAACGAGGACGGTATTCGTCCGGCTCGCTTCATGGCGAGTGGCGACCGTTCCCGGCTTTCCCCCGCCGGAGCCCCCGTGGCCGAGCTCGCCTTCTGCCTGCCTGACCTGCCTGACGTGCGGGACTTTGTCACCGCCCAGGCCCTGCGAAGTGGAATGTCGGAAGAGGGCTTGGCGGACTTCCTCGTGGCGGTGAACGAGGTGGCCACCAACGCCGTCACACACGGCCATCCCACCGCCAAGGCCGTGCTGCGGATGTGGGCCGTCGGCCGCGGGATCGTCGTGGAGGTCCACGACGAGGGCCGGTGGAGCCCCGAGGCGTCCCCGGGCCGGCTGCCCCCCGGCCCGCACGCCACCAGTGGCATGGGCCTGTGGGTGGCCCGGACGGTCAGTTCCGACCTCACGATCGAGACCGGGGCCGCGGGCACGTTCATCACGATGTCCTTCAAGATTTGAACCGTTTTTCTGGGTAGGGGCGGTCTATGACCGAACCTGCCCGCATCCTGATCGTCGGCGGTGGCTACGTCGGCATGTACGCCGCCCTGCGGCTCCAGCGCGAACTCCGCCGTCACGAGGCACTGATCACCGTCGTCGACGCCGACTCCTACATGACCTACCAGCCGTTCCTGCCGGAGGCCGCGGCGGGCAACGTCGAACCCCGGCACGTCGTCGTGCCCCTGCGCCGGGTCCTGAACAGGTGCAGGATTCTCAACGGCTGGGTCGTCCGCGTCGACCCCGAGGCCCGTACCGTCGACCTCCGCCCGCACGGCGGCCCCGGCCGCACCCTGGAGTACGACCTCCTGGTCTTCGCGCCCGGCTCCGTCTCCCGCACCCTGCCCATCCCGGGCCTGGCCGAGTGCGGCATCGGTTTCAAAACCCTCGAAGAGGCCATCCACCTGCGCAACCAGGTGCTCAGCCGACTCGACCTGGCCGACTCCACCACCGATGAGACGGTCCGGGCCAGGGCGCTGACCTTCGTGTTCGTCGGTGCGGGCTTCGCCGGCGTCGAGGCGCTGGCCGAGCTGGAGGACATGGCCCGCGACGCCTGCGCGTACTATCCGACGATCGAGCCCGGCGACATGCGCTGGTTCCTGGTGGAGGCCACCGACCGCATCCTGCCCGAGGTCGGCCCCGAGATGGGCCGCTGGACGCTGGAACAGCTCCGCGGCCGGGGGATCGACGTGCGCGTCCGTACCCGCCTTCGGTCCGCGGTGGACGGCCACATCGTGCTTGACGACGGCGCCGAGTTCGACGCGGACACCCTGGTGTGGACCGCGGGGGTCAGGCCGCACCCGCTGGTGCGCGACAGCGGGCTCCCGACCGACGACAGGGGCCGGGTGAGGGCGACCGCCGAGCTGACCGTCGAGGGCTTCCGCGACGTCTTCACGGCCGGAGACTGCGCCGCCGTGCCCGACCTCACCAAGCCGGGGGAGATGTGCGCGCCCAACGCCCAGCACGCCGTACGGCAGGCCCGCACGCTGGCCGCCAACGTGGCCGCCACCCTCAGGGGCCGGGAGCGCAGGCCGTACCGGCACGCCTACGCCGGATCGGTCGCCAGCCTGGGACTCCACCAGGGCGTCGCGCAGATCTACGGCCACAAGCTGCACGGCATGCCCGCCTGGTTCATGCACCGGACCTACCACCTGTCCCGCGTTCCCACGCTGAACAAGAAGGTGCGTGTCCTGATCGACTGGACCCTCTCGCTGCTCTTCCGCAGGGAGATCGTCTCCCTCGGCCAGCTCAGCCAGCCTCGCAAGGAGTTCGAACGGGCCGCCAGAGCGGACCGGGAGGACAGGACGGAGCGGGCGGTCCTCGGCTGACTCGCCCGTCCCGGCCGGTGCCCCGGGACCCCGAGGGGGGGCGCACCGCAGGACCGTCTTGTTCACACGGTCTCGCGGCGCCCTGGGGATCGCGGCACCCTGAGGCGCCGGAGGGGGCGAGGTCCCAGGGGCCCGAGGGTCTGCCGTCGATCCACGGGCCTCGGCGTCCGCCTGCCAGTCGAAGACCCGGGGCCTGAGGAGGTCTCGCCGGAACGGGGCTTCCGGGGTCGCGTCGGGCGGCCGGATCCTGACCGGTGGCCGGAGCGCCGACGGGCTCGGCGGCTGGTA